>DATLFZ010000403.1:0-11915 GCA_035540795.1 Beijerinckiaceae bacterium
GGCGCAGAAGGTCATCCTCGATGCCCTCGAACAGCAGGTCGGCGGCGCCGGGGTCGCGGAGGCCGGCGGGCTC
This sequence comes from Beijerinckiaceae bacterium, assembly GCA_035540795.1. Taxonomy (GTDB): domain Bacteria; phylum Pseudomonadota; class Alphaproteobacteria; order Rhizobiales; family Beijerinckiaceae; genus JAJKJG01. Next base: position 74 of record DATLFZ010000403.1, read on the forward strand.
ACGGGAGCCGCGAACCGCCTGACCGATGCCTGGGGCAATCTCCTCAAGGCGATCGGGCGCACCCCGCAGGTCTCCGGGATCGCGCAGGGCGCGCTCAATCTCCTGGCCCGCGCCGTCGAGGAGGTCACGCGAGCCTTCGAGGGCGAGCCGATCGCCAACAGGATCGTGGCGCTGAACCGGCGCCTGATCGAGGCGCAGGACGAGCTCGCGAAGCTGGAAGGACCGGGGCGGCCGCTGCTCGGGGGCAGGCTCGCAGTCGACGATCAGCGCCGGCAGGTGGAGAAGCTTCAGCGCGAACTCGACACCCTCATCGGCCAGGCTCGCAGCGAGGCCGACACACTGGCACAGGAGCAGAGCCGTGCCGATGCGGGCCGGCGCGCTGCCGAGGCCGAGCGGCTCTCCGGACTTCTCGCCACCCGCCGGGCCGAGATCGAGCGTAGCCTCGAGCAGCTCGCGAACGACCCTGGCAATCAGATCGCCAAGATCAACCGGGAGCTCGACGAGACCCGGCGCAAGCTCGAAGCGCTGCGCGCGCCGGACCGGTCCAACGCGGGCGATGTGGATGCGGCGCTCGGACGGGCCGAGGAGCTCGCCCGCCGCCGCATCGAGGCGATCGAGGAGGCCGCGCGGGAATCCGCCGAGAAGGTCGGCGCCGCAAATGCGCGCGTGATCGAGGACCTGCGCCGGCAGATGGCGGGGTTGGACAACGAGCGCCGGGCCTTCATCGACAAGGCCGTGTCGCGCCTCTCTGAGGGGGCGACGGAAGCCCAGCGCGCGGAGGTCGAGAAGCTCGCCGGTGCCCTCTACGACGAGAAGAATGCCCGCGAGGCGCTCGACAAGACGATGCGCAGCGAGGCCCGCCTGCGGGAAGAGGGCAAGCGGCTCGTCGAGGAGATGCGCAGCCCGACCGAGGCCTATGCGGCCTCCCTCGAGAAGCTGAACACGCTTCTGCGGGCCGGGGCCATCGACCAGGAGACGTTTAATCGTGCGCTCGCCAAGGCCAACACCGACCTCGCCGAGGCGCAGGCACGTGTCCTGCGCCAGAGCCGGGAATGGCAGGACGGGTTCAAGCGGGCGCTTGGCGACTACGTCGATGCGGCCTCCGATGCCGCGAAGGCGGCCGAGAAGGTGACGACGCTCGCCTTCAAGGGGATGGAGGACGCCCTCGTCTCCTTCGTGACCACCGGCAAGGTCGAGTTCTCGGACCTCGCCAAGAGCATCATGGCCGACATCACCCGGATCGCGGTCCGCCAAGCGATCCTCGGCCCGCTCGCCAGCATGCTGAACGGCGGCGGCGGCAACCTGTTGGGCGGTCTCGGCCAGATCTTCGCGGGCCTGTTCCACGAGGGTGGCATTGTCGGAAACGACAATGGGCGAACGCGCTCCGTCGATGCCGACCTGTTCCTTGGCGCGCCCCGCTTCCACACGGGCGGTTTCGTCGGGCTCGCGCCGGACGAGGTCCCGGCGATCCTCAAGCGTGGCGAGGCGGTGCTCACCCCCGGACAGATGGCGCGCCTCGGCGAGCGCATGCGCGGCGACGAGCCCGCCCGCCCGATCAGCCTGACCATGAATATCTCGACGCCGGATGCGAACAGCTTTCGCTACGCGCAGTGGCAGATCGCGGCCGAGGCCGTCCGCGCCCTCGAGCGCGCCCGGCGCAACCTCTGAAACCGCCATGACCGCCTTTCACGAGGTCCGGTTCCCGCCGGACATCTCCTATGGCGCCGCGGGCGGGCCCGGCTACTCGACCACCGTCGTGACCACCGTCTCCGGGCACGAGCGGCGCAACGCCAACTGGGCGGACGCGCGGGGCCGCTGGAACGTCGCGCATGGGTTGAAGAAGCGTGAGCAGGTCGCTGCGCTGATCGCCTTCTTCCGCGCCCGACGAGGGCGGGCCTACGGCTTCCGGTTCAAGGACTGGACCGACTTCCAGGCCTCCGCCCAGGCGCTCGGGACTGGGGACGGCCAGCGCACCACGTTCCAGCTGGTGATGGTCTATGCGAGCGGGGCCGAGGCGCAGGTGCGGCCGATCGTAAAGCCGGTCGCCGGGAGCGTCAGGATCTACCGGAACGCGATCGAGGCGACAGCGGGCTGGAGCCTCGATCCGGCCACCGGTCTCGTGACCTTCGTCTCGCCACCGGCGGTGGGCGTGGCGGTCACCGCGGACTTCGAGTTCGACGTGCCGGCCCGCTTCGACACCGACCAGATGGAGATCACGGTCGAGACCTACGAGCTCGGCACCTGGGGGCAGATCCCGATCGTGGAGATCCGGCCGTGAAGTCCGTGTCCGCCGCCCTCGCCCAGCATCTCGCCGGACCGGTGACAACGCTCGCCACCTGCTGGCGCATCACGCGCCGGGACGGCCGCTCGTTCTTCTTCACCGACCATGACCGGGACCTGCTGTTCGAAGGCGATCTCTACCTCGCGAGCGCGGGCTACTCGCGGACCGCGATCTCAAACGACGCGAGCCTCAGCGTCGACAACCTCGACGTGGAGGGGGTGTTCGACAGCGCCGCCATCACCGAGGAGGAATTGCGCGCCGGCCTCTTCGACCACGCCGAGGTCCGCATTTTCCTCGTCAACTGGGCTGCGCCCAGCCAGGGGGCGCTCCGGATGCGCCGAGGCTGGTTCGGCGAGGTGGTCCTCAACGAGCAGGGCACTTTTAGGACCGAACTGCGCGGGATGACTCAGGCGCTCCAACAGCAGATCGGGGAGCTCTACAGCCCCGAATGCCGGGCCGACCTCGGCGACCACCGCTGCAAGGTGCCGCTCGCCGACTGGACGAGGTCCGGCCTGGTGACGAGCGTTCTCGACCGCACCGCCTTCACCGCGGCGATCGACGGGTCGGAGACCCCGGACGGCTGGTTCGCCGGCGGCGTCCTCACCTTCCAGACCGGCGCCAACGCCGGGCGCGCCATCGAAGTGAAGGCCTGGACCGTCGCGAATGCCCGGATCGAGCTCTACCTCGCTCTTGCCTATCCAGTCGTGATCGGCGGCGCCTTCCGCATCCACCCCGGATGCGACAAGCGGCTTTCGACCTGCATCGAGCGCTTCGACAACGTCCTCAACTTCCGCGGCGAGCCCTACGTCCCTGGGCAGGACGCCATGATGAGCTACCCCAATGCGCGTTGACCGCACCGTCGGGGACGCGATCGTGGCTGAAGCACGGTCGTGGCTCGGCGTGCCCTGGCGCCACCAGGGCCGCTCCCGCAGCGGCATTGATTGCGCCGGGCTCATTGTGCTCGTCGGCCGCGCGCTTGGTCTCGGCGACTACGACGTGACCGGCTACGACCGACGCGCCCGCGGCCAAGGCTTCGTCGAGCATTTCCGGGCCAACATGGACGGGGTTCCGGTCGCGGATGCCCGGGCCGGCGACGTTCTCGTGTTCGCGGAGGAGGCGTATCCTTGCCATTGCGGGTTCCTCACCGAGCACCGCAACACGCCGCATCTCCTTCACGCCCATGCCGCGCGCAGGCAGGTGATCGAGGAGCCATATGCTGGCGAGTGGCCCCTGAAAGTGAAGTTCGCGTTCAGGTTCAGGCAGGAGAGGAAGCCAAAAGACGGAGATTACGATGGCGTCAGGTCCCGATAAGGTCGCGGCCATGCTGGCCGGCTGCATCAGCCTGGTCGAGGACACCCACGACCTGCTGATCGAAAAAGGCGTGTGCACCGAGGCAGAGATCATCGCCCGCCTCGAAATCCTCCTGGCCACTGCGGAGGGTCTAGGGCGGCACTACGCTGTTCCGGTTCGGCTCGCCGTGGAAGGCCGACGGCTAAAGGCGGGCCTTGGAGGGACTGCCGATGATTCCTGAATAGCCACCAGCCGGCTGCCGTATGCAATGCAGCTGGAATTCACCCCATCAGGAACCTCGGGCGGCTATCCGGCCAAACGCGGCAGGGCCGCCCCGCTATTTGCCGCCGAACCGGTCTTTGATCCTGCCGAAGAGGTTCTGAATCCGCCCCTTGATGCAATCCAGCATTCCCTCGGCTTGCAGCTTTTGGTCACCGGTTACCTTCCCCGAGGCCTCTTTGACATTACCCCGCGCCTCCGTTGCAGCCCCTTCCACTCGGTCTTTGTTCATGGCAGCATCCCGAAGATAAGCCCCCGAGTGTCGGGAAACACTCGTTCTGTGCAAGGAAACTGACTCCGACGTTCCGCATCGAGAGCGTGGGACGACACCCGCTCAGCCGGCAGCGCTGGTGCGCACGCCCGCTCGCCTGAACGAGATTCGATCCTTTGGCCATCCTTGTTGCAGTCGGCGGCGCCGTACTCGGCTCGGCGGTCGGCGTGGGCTGGGGCGCGGGCTGGCTCGTCGGCGCCGCGGTCGGAGCGCTCCTGTTCCCGCAGCGCGGTCAGAACACGCGCACGGAAGGGCCCCGGCTCGGGGACCTGACCGTCACCTCCGCGGCGTACGGCGCGCCGATCCCGATCGGCTACGGCACGCTCAGGATGGCCGGCAACATCATCTGGTCGTCGGGCATCCGCGAGCAGCGCAACGTTACGAGGACCCGATCAGGAGGGAAGGGCGGGAGGCCGCGTCAGACCCAGATCACGTACTCGTACTTCGCCTCTCTCGCCGTGAGCTTTGGGGAAGGTCCCGCCGCGGACGTGCTGCGGATCTGGGCCGACGGTAAGCTCATCTTCGACAAGGCGGGCACGAACGCCCAGGTCGCCGCCCCCGGGCTCCGGATGCGGTTCTACAGGGGCGACGAGAGCCAGTTGCCGGATCCGCTGATCGAAGCCTCCGTCGGGCGAGGGCGGGCGCCGGCGCATCGCGGGCTCTGCTACATCGTGCTCGAGGAATTCGCGCTCGCCGATTACGGCAACCGCATTCCCAACATCACCGCCGAGATCGCCTTCCGCCGGACCGAAGAGAAGCCCTACCAGATCATTGACCCGATCACCGCGGCCGAGGGTGGCGCCTTTTCGAGCTACCAGGGCGATGCTCTCGCGGTCGATTGGCGTCGAGGCTACGGCTACTTCCTGACGAGCAGCAGCGATCCGAATCTCGCCGGCATCCGCCGCTTCGACCTGCGCACCATGCGGGAGGACCGCCAGGCCCGCATGAGCGAGATCACGCCGACGCCGAGCGCCTTTCTGGGCTCGCTGTTCTGTGGCGAGGACGGTCACCTCTACGTCGTCCCGGGCCACCTCAATTCGCGGCCGATCCTGCGCATCGAGCCGAACGCGCTCAAGGAGGTCGCCCGGTTCGGCTCGGAGACGTCCGGGCTCTCGAACTCGAACCAGCGCTTCGTCGCCACCGGCTGGATGGCCATGGTCCTGGCCTATGGCGCCGGAGGCCGGGTCGAGTTCCTCCTCACGGGCTCGATCTTCAACGACGTCGGTGTGCTCAGCGTCGCCACGATGAGCTACGTCTGGGGGGCGAGCCGGAGGATCACCGAGCCGTCCATCCGTGGGGTCGTCGCCGGGATGGCCGCAGATGGATACGGCGAGGGCTGGATCCTGGGAAGCGGCGGGGGAACGGGCCACACCAGCCTCGGCATCTACCGCATCCGGATCGGAGCCGGCGCCGGCGCAGACGCCGGCGTCACCTTCGACAAGGTTGCGAGCATCGCGCCCGGCGAGATTGAGCCGGGCGCCACCGCGTTCTGGGAGGCGGCCGGAGGGCTCACCTACGACGCGACCGACGACAGCGTCATCTTCCAGATCCGGATCGCCTCCGGCGGCTTTGCCGGGACCGCCTACACGATCAAGTGGCGTGCCGATGCAGGCATCGTCTGGAAGACGGCGACGCCGATCCAGATCAACGTCCAGGGACCGTTCTTCGGCCAGAGCCGCCTGCAAGGTCAGCGCTGGACGCTGATGCGCGGCACGCGCCTTGTCCAGCTCGACACCGCAACGGGGGTCATCGTCAAGGACGAGACCTGGCCTGCCGCCGTCGGCGAACTCGGCGCCCAGGTCTACGACTCGGTCACCGACACCCACCTCGTCTCCACCTCGTCGGGCTGGGCCCGGCTCTTTCTGAACCGAGGCGGGGGCGCCGGCGAATCCCTGTCCGGGATCGTCGCCGATCTGTGCCACCGGGCCGGTCTCGCGTTGCCCGACCTCGATGTCGCCGAGCTCACCGACGCGGTGCCGGGCTACGTCATCGCGCGACAGGCGAGCGTGCGCAGCGCGATCGAGCCCCTTGCGCAGGCCTATTTCTTCGACGCGGCCGAGAGCGACGACATTCTGCGCTTCCGCAAGCGCGGTCGCGCGCCGGCCGCCTCGATCTCCGGGACGTCGCTGATCCCCCTCGACCAGCGCACCAAGGAGGCCTGGCGCGAGCGGCGGGTCCAGGAGCTCGAGCTGCCCGAGCGGGTCAGCGTCGTCTACATGGACCGGGACAGCGACTACCAGCAGGGTACGCAAAGCGAGAAGCGCTCCTCCCTGCCGCTGCCCACCATGCATTCGCGGCATCAGGCGAGCCTCGAACTGCCGCTCGCGATCGACGCCACCACCGCCAAGCGGATTGCCGCCAAGACGCTCTACAGCGCCTGGAACGAGCGCAGCACCTATGAGGCGCAGCTCCCGCCCGACTGGCTGCGGCTCGACCCCACTGACGTTGTGGACTTCACCTTCCCAAGTGGTGCGCTGTTTCGCGCCCGCCTGACCCGGGTCGATGTCGGCGCCGACTTCTCCCTTGCCGTCAAGGGCGTCTCCGAAGCCGCTGCGACGTACGTCTCCGCCGCCGTGGCCGATCGCGGGTTCGGGCACCCGGCCCAGGTTCTCCCAGGAGAGGCGGCGACCCGCCTGATCCTGCCGGACCTGCCGCTCCTTAGGGATGTCGACGACTTCGCCGGTTCCGGCTCCCGAATCTACGTCATGATGGCGGGCTTCGGCGCGCCCGGCTGGCCCGGCGCCTCGCTTTACCGCAGCCCCGACGGGACCGGCTGGGCGGAGGTGGGTCGGGCGTTGAACGAGGCGGCCTGGGGAGCCACCAATTCGGCCCTCGGCTCGCCGCGCTCCCCGTTCGCAACCGACGAGACGAATGTCCTCGATGTCGTGATGAGCACGGGCGGGGACCGCCTCGAGAGCGTCACCCAGGCAGCCCTCCTCAACGGCGCCAATGCGGCTCTCCTGGTGAAGGCAAACGGCGAGCCCGAGATCATCCAGTTCCGGGAGGTCAGCCTGAAGCCGAGCGGGTCGTACCGCCTGCGAGGGCTCCTGCGCGGCCGGCGCGGCACCGACGTCTTCGTCGACGGCCACGCCGCCGGCGAGCTGTTCGTCCTGCTCGAGCCGGAGACCATCGAGGCGCTCACGCTGCCCCTCGGCGAACTCGGCCTGACGCGGCTCTGGCGGGCGGTCGGCTCCGGCGGACGTTTCGAGGATGCCGAGACCCACTCGCAGGTCCATACCGGGCGCGATCTCAAGCCCTATGCGCCCTGGGCCGTGCGCGCCACGAAGAGCGGGTCCGATATCGTCCTCACCTGGATGCGCCGGACCCGGATCGGCGGCGACCTCAGGGACGGCACCGGCACCGTGCCGCTCGGCGAGGCCACCGAGGCGTACGAGGTCGACATCCTCACCGGGTCGGGCGGGGCCGTGACGCGCACGCTCGCGTCCACCGCGCCGAGCGTCACCTACGCGGCTTCCGACATCCTGGCCGACTTCGGCGCGACGCCGGCGACGCTCGCCGTCGCGGTCTACCAGCTGAGCGCGGTCGCGGGCCGCGGCTTTCCCCGGATCGTCACCCTCGAGGTGTCCTGATGTCCTCGCCGAACCTCGCCATCATGCACGTGGCGGCCTCCCAGAACCAGAAGGAGGTCACAATCAACGACGCGATCGACCGGCTCGATCTCGCGGCCAACGACACGGTGGACGTCGACTGCTCCGCAGGGAACACGAGCATTACCGCAGCCGACTACCGCCAGAATTTTTTGATCCGCCTGACCGGCAATCCCGGCGCGGACTTCACCGTGACGGTGCCCGACGGTAAGCGGATCGTCGCGGTCCACAACACGACGAGCCGGGCCGCGACTCTGCGCACCCAGACCCTCGGGTCCACGGTCGCGCTCAGGCTTGGTGAGCTGTCGATCGTCGGCTCACGGGGGACGAACCTCGTGGCGCTCGCAGCCTCCGCAGGGGCCGGACTCTACGACCTCGGACTCTTCATCCCCGGCCAGCCGCCTCCGGGGGCGTTGGTCTTCCAGTTCGTCTTCCCGCGAGCGGTCTCGTTCGCGGCGGCCTTCGCCGGGAGCGCGGGGAGGGCGGGCGTGGCGGCGACTGCGCCCGCAGCCCTCACGATCCGCAAGAACGGCGCGAATATCGGCACGATCGAGTTTGCGACAGGCGCGCCGGCAGCGACCTTCACCGGGGCTGCGACGTCCTTCTCGGTCGGCGACACGATCGAGCTCCTGGCGCCCGCCCCGCAGGACGCGACGCTCGCCGACCTCTCCCTCTCGCTCGTCGGTTCGAGGACCTGACCATGGCTCTGCAATTCTGTGACGGTTTCGACAGCTACGGCGCGCTCGGGGACGTCGTCGGCAAGTGGAGCGCCTATCGCTACTCGGTCCCGTCGGACCTCTCCTTCCTGCCCGCCGGCGGACGCTTCGGTGGCGGCGCGATCCGCATCTCCGGCACCGCCGGCATGTTGGTGCGCAGGGTTGCACCCGTCGTCGATGAACTCTTCGCCTGGATGGCGCTCTTCCCCCGTGCGTATCCGACCTCGAGCGCGCCGTTTCTGTGGTTTGAGGATGTCGGCGGCGCGGCGGCCTCGCTGAGGATGAACCACCATGGCGCCGTGTTCGCCACCTGGATGGGCTCATCCGGAACGCTCACCCCGACGTCGCCTGGGGTGTTCGTCCTCAACGAGTGGAACACGCTCGCCGTCCACTTCCGCTGCGCCGACGCGGGCGGCCGCTGGCGCGTGATCCTGAACGGGGTCGAACAGTTCAACTTCACCGGCGGCACGAGATGGGGCGGAGGGCCCCTCATCGACCGGATCGCGATCGGGACAGCCCGGGGAGGTGCTGGCGGCGAGTGGGACTACGACGACTTCATCCTGTGCGATCCGAGCGGCGCGGCCATGAACGCGCTCATCACCACGGACGTGAAAATCGAGACGCTGCGCCCGACTGCCGACGAGCCGGGCGGCGACTGGACGCCCTCGAGCGGCAGCGCCCGGTTCTCGCTCGTGAATGGGGCAGTGCCGAACCCGGCGAACTTCATCTCCGCGAGTACCATCGGAGCCCGGCAGCTGTTCCAACTCGCCGACCCCGCCGCCCAGCCGCAACTCACGCACGCCGTAGTGGTGAATATGCGAGGGCGTCGGACCGATGTCGGTCCGCGTGCCATCAGGCCCCTGGTGCGGGTCGGCACCGGCGAGAACCTCGCACCGGAACTCGCCCTGTCGAACCAGTTCTCGACCCTGCAGCACCCCGTCTACGCCAATCCGGACGGCCAGGGTCCCTGGACAGGGGCGGCCCTGGATGGGGCGCTGATCGGTGTCGAACTCGGCAGCTGAGCATGACCTCCTATCCGAAGCGGCTGCAGGTCACGAACCCGAGCTTCGAGACCGGCGCGGCGCCGGGCGATGGCTGGGTCACCGTCAGCGGGAGCCCGGTATTCCGGACCTCGGGGCCTTTTCCGGATCCCCGCGGCGCGTCACGGTACCTCTCGGTCGACAACCCGGGTGTGTCCGGCACCTGGCGCGTCCGGCAGGACCTGGTGGTCCCGGCCGAGTGCATCGCCGATGTCGATGCGGGGCTGCTGGCCGCCTCTATGCGGTTCCTGTGGAGCAACTGGGCCGCCGGGAACGACATCGGGTTCGTCGAGCTCGCCTACCTTGATGCGGCCGACGCGATCCTCGCGACCGCACCCAGCGGGAACTTTCCCGACAGCCCGCAGACCTGGACGCCCCGCACCTTCACGGCTCCCGTTCCGTCCGGTACCCGCAAGGTCGGGCTCATCCTCGGCGGGACCTGGACCGCGGGAGCGGCAACGGATTCGTACTTCGACTTGGTCGAGGCCGAACTGGTCCTCGCGGGCGATCCGGCGGGAGAGGTCGGCCAGGCGTACGCGGAGGCGGTCGGGGTCGCCGTCAGTGGAGGGCGCGTCGGTCAGGTCTATGCCGAGGCGCTCCTCAGTGCGGCAAGTCCGGCTCGCACCAGTCAAGTTTATGCCGAGATGATCCGGTCCGTAGCGGACAAGCCCGCCACGGCGATGGGTGGCACGATCGTTTGCGTGGTTGCGATGTGAGCGGGCATTCAGGCCGGAGGTTCTTCGACTGGACGATCATCCAAGCTGTTCAACGGCGGCGTGGAGGCCCAGCGCGGCGAAGGACGTGCGGGCGTTCGTGCCACCGGACAGCGTTGCCCGGCAGTTTGCCCGAGGCCCCCCAGAATGGCTGCTTGACGTCCATCGGCCACGAACCTGCTCCCCGGCCTGACTGCCCGATCATGAAGGCCTGCCCAGATTCCGCTGCCGCCGCTGAACAGCATTGTTGAGCACACGGGCAAGCTCCTCGGCAGCGTAGGGCTTGTGGAGCAGCTCAAAGCCGTGCGGTCCTTCCTGCGCCATAGCGTGGCTGTACCCGGTGGTGAGGATCACCGGGAGATCCGGGTAGCTTCGCCGGATTTCTTGGCCGAGCGCGATGCCGCTTATGCCAGGCATGACCACGTCCGAGAACACCACGTCAAAGGAATCCGGTGCCTCATGAAGATATTGCAGCGCCTCGTTCGCGTTGGCCGCCCAGGTCGTGACGTAGCCGAGGTCGTGCAGGAGCTGAGTCGAGAACCGACCTACCTCGGCATTGTCTTCCACGACCAGAACGCGACAGGCCCTGCCGGTGTCCAGAAGATCTTCGTCGGCGTGCCGTTCTGGGGCGGGCTCGGGTTCTGTGGTGATGCGCGGCAGGTAGAGCGTGAATGTTGTGCCGCGCCCTGGCACGCTCTCTACGCGGACATCGCCGCCAGACTGCTTGGCGAAGCCGTAGACCTGTGACAGCCCAAGGCCCGTGCCTCTGCCAACCTCCTTAGTTGTAAAAAACGGTTCGAAGATCTGGTGCAGCTGTTCTTCCGGGATGCCACAGCCGGTATCGCTCACCGACACCGCTATGAAGGACCCGCGCTGGCCGGTATGTCCCCGCGTAGCAGGCATGTTGGAGGTGGCAAAGACTCGAACAGTCAGCGTCCCTTCGCCTTCCATCGCATCGCGCGCATTCACTGCGATGTTGACGAGCGCGGTCTCAAACTGTGCGAGGTCCGCTTCGACGTAGCACCTGTCGCAGTCGAATTTGGTGTAGATCCGGATACGGGCGCCCACGACAGTACAAATCATGTCCAGGATCGCCTGCACACGCTCCGCCAAGTTGAAGATCTCGGGTTTGAGCGCCTGCCGCCGCGCAAATGACAGCAGCTGACCGGTCAGTTTAGAAGCGCGTGCTACGGTATCCGCTATGGCTTCTACATAGCGCTGACGACGCTCCTCGGATAATTGGGGGCGGCGTAGAAACTCAGTCGAAGATTTGATGATGGTGAGTAGGTTGTTGAAGTCGTGCGCCACCCCACCGGTGAGTTGGCCGATCGCCTCCATCTTCTGCGCCTGCCGCAAGGCATCCTCAGCTTTCAGGCGATCTTCGATTGCCTCCGTGACGCGCCGCTCAAGAGTCGCATTCAGCTGGCGCAGCTGCGTCGCTTTTGCCGCCAGCTCCGCGCGAGCGCCGTCGAGCGCCGCAGCAAGCTCCGTTGCACGGCGCGTCGCCTCCAAAGCCGCCGACGCATGGCTCCGGGCGACGGCCGTCGCGCTCTCCGCCCTGAGCAGCTCGATGAGAAGCGAACAGGCGGAGGCGAGCTCATGTAGCGAAACCTGGGGCTCTCCTCCGATCAGGGCTATGGTGAC
>DATLFZ010000404.1:0-3730 GCA_035540795.1 Beijerinckiaceae bacterium
CATTCAGCCCCACCCGCTCGAGGTACTCCCCGACTTTGCGCCGGATGGTCGGGCCATCACGCCGTCGGGCCCGTAGCCCATAGGCCACATTCTCGGAGACGGTCCGATCCGGGAAGAGGGCATAGTCCTGGAACACCATCCCGATATCCCGGCGATGCGCCGGTACATGGGTGACGTCTCGGTCCCCGAACCTCACGGCCCCGCGCTCGATGGTGAGGAAGCCGGCGATGGTCCGCAGGAGGGTTGTCTTTCCGCAACCGGAGGGGCCGAGGAGGGTGAACAGGGAGCCATCCTCGATCGTCAGCGACAGGTCATCGATGACCCTCGCCCCGCCGTAGGAGACCGCCAGGTGCTCGATCGCGATCTGCGCCATTGCTCTGTTCGCCGGAATGGGGTGCGGCTCGCAGCCGAGGTGGAGACGAAGGCACGTTAGCGGCACAAGCTCCCGCGTCCCAAACGGACCACAGCGAGTCTCCTGTGGACTGCAGGGCCGGAGCCTCGCACCCCAATCCCGGCGCGAGCGGGTGGAGGTTTCCTCGCTCGGAGACCAACGCCTACCGAGCTGCTCGGCCCGAGCGGTGCCGCGGAGCGCCAGCCGCCTATTCTCGCCTGTCCGCGGCTGCGCTATGACCCGGGCGGCGGGGCGGACGTGTACCGCTGCGAGCTAGGAAAGGGTTCTGCATGATCTCAAGGCTTCTCGCGGGCGCGATTCTCGCGGCCTGCTTCGTCCCCCACGCGCAGGCCCAGGTCGAGCTGCGACTTGGCCACGTACTCGCGGAGAGCCATAGCTGGCACGTGGCGGCGACCGGATTCGCCAAGGATGTCGCCGACAAGACCGGCGGGCGCGTCAAGATTACGGTCTTCCCGTCCAGCCAGCTCGGGAGCGAGAAGGACATGGTCGAAGGCCTCCAGATCGGAAGCCAGCAGGCTGGCCTCATCGGCAGCGGCTCGTTCCAGCCGATCGAGCCCAAGATGGGTATCGTCGAACTCCCGTATGCTTGGCCGACCCGCGAGCACGCTTACCGCGCCTTCGACGGCGAGCTGGGTGGGGCGTTGGCCAAGCTCTTGGAGGCACGGGGCATCGTCACACTGGCGTGGTGGGAGAACGGATTCCGACACATCACCACGCGCGGGGAGCCGGTGCGCGCGCCCGCAGACCTGAAGGGCCTCAAGATCCGCGTCACACCTGACAAGATGCGCCTCGACACCTTCCGGGCGCTCGGCGCGGAGCCCGCCCCGCTCGCCTTCGGGGAGCTCTACTCCGCGCTTCAGCAGGGGGTGTTCGACGCGCAGGAGAACCCGCTCGCCATCATCTGGTCGGCGTCGTTCTTCGAGGTCCAGAAGTCCGTCTCGCTGACCGGGCACGTCTGGGGGGCGGCCTGCCTCGTCGTCTCCCGGCAGGCCTGGAACCGGATCTCCGCCGCCGACCAGGAGGTGATCCGCGCCGCGGCCCGCGATTGGGGAACCAAGCAGCGCCAGATGATCGCCGAGAGCGAAGGCGACCTCGCCAAGAAGCTCGAAGGCAAGGGTATGCGCGTGGTCGAGGTCGAGAAGGCGCCCTTCGTCACTGCGGTGCAGCCGGTCTGGAAGGAGTTCGGTGCCCAGTTCGGACCCGAGCTGATGGGCCTCCTCGACAAGTACCGGAAGTGATCCGGTTCTACGCTCGGGTGATCGACAAGCTCGCAGCCGCGGCGCTTGCCGGAGCCGCGGTGCTGCTGGCCGGGATGTCGCTCGTCGTCGTCTACACGGTGGCTCAGCGGTATCTCCTCGGGCGCACACCTTACTGGGCCGAGGAGTTGCCGCGGCTGCTTCTCGTCTGGACCGCGTTTCTCGGGGCGATCGCCGCCGCCGCGCGCGGCGGCCATCTGTCCGCGGGGATCCTGCCGCTGATTGTGCGCGGGGAGGCGCCCCTGCGGGCGATTTCCCGCGTGCGCCTCGTGGCCGCGCTCGTCGTCTGCGGGGTCATGGCGAAAGCCGCCTACGATCTCTCGATCCTCACGGCAGGCCAGCTCACGGCCGCCATGCAGATCTCGGCGAGCTGGTCCTATGCCGCCGCCGCCGTGGGCTTCGGCGGCCTTGGGCTCGTGTTCCTCGCCCGGACGTTGTCGGCGAGACCGGAGGCATGAGCGTCGGGCCCGCGACGCTGTTCCTCGTCTTCGTCGCCGCCGTCCTCGTCGACTTTCCAATCGCGTTCGCGCTCGCGCTCGCGGCGCTGGCGTACCTGTTCGTGGCGGACACCGCGCCAGTCCTCGTCGCCGCCCAGCGCACCGTGGCCGGGCTCGACTCGTTCACCTTGCTCGCGATCCCGCTGTTCGTTCTCGCGGGTGGGCTCCTGACCCGCTCCGGCCTGACGGAGCGGATCGTGCGCCTGTGCGCGGCGCTCGTCGGCCGCACGGCCGGCGGGCTCGCCCTCACGATGGTCGTCGCCTGCCTCCTGTTCGGGGCCCTCTCCGGGTCGGGCGTCGCCGACGTGATCGCTATCGGCACCCTGCTGCTGCCGGCGATGGCCCGCCGGGGATATCCGCCTGGCTTCTCGAGCGCGCTTCTGGGCTGCGCGGGATCGCTCGGCACCATCATCCCCCCGTCCATCGTGATGATCGTGTACGGGGTCGCGACCGGAACCTCGATCGGCCAGCTCTTCATGGCGGGGATCGTCCCCGGTATCCTGTGCGGCGGCGCGCTCATGCTCGTGGCCTGGATCCAGGCGCGCCGGCACGGCTGGCGCGGCGGCGAGCCGTTTCGCTGGAGCGAGTTCGGGCTCGCCCTGCGCGAAGCGGCGCTCGCCCTCGTGGCTCCGGTCATCATCGTCGGCGGCATCAGGACCGGCGTCTTCACCGCGACCGAGGCGGGCGGGATCGGCGTCGCCTATGCCTTCCTGATCGGGACTCTCGTGACGCGCACCCTCGATGCGGCCGCGATCTGGGAGGAGCTGAAGCGGACCGCCGAAATCTCCGGCGCGATCCTCCTGGTGATCGGGACGGCGAGCCTGTTCGGTTGGATCCTCGCCGCGGAGCGCACGCCCCAGCTCGTCGTGCAGGCGCTGGTCTCCCTCACCGACAGCCGCATCCTCGTGCTGCTCATCCTGATGGCGCTCCTCCTCGTGCTCGGCACCTTCATGGAGACGATCGCCATCATCCTGATCCTGGCGCCGATCTTCTCCGCCCTGTTTCCGCGCTACGGCATCGACCCCGTCCACTTTGGGCTTCTGCTCACGCTGAATCTCGCCATCGGCGCAAACACGCCACCCCTCGGGATCGACCTGATGGCCGCCTGTCGCGTGGCCGGCATCCCGATGTCCGAGAGCTTCCGATACCTGTGGCCGTTCCTGGCCGCGATGGCCGCCGTCACCCTGCTGGTGCTCGTGTTTCCGGAGCTCGCCACCTGGCTGGCGCGGCCGCGCTAGCCGACGAGACCCGCCGCCGCGCCTTCCCCGAGCGCGGCCCACCGGCGCCCTGCCGCCGCGAAGGCCTCGTAGGAGGCCAGCGCCCGGCCGAATTCCGGGTTCGCGCCGGCGAGCTCGACGAGGACCTCCCGTGTGGCGCGACGCAGAGCGGCGACGACCGTATCGGGGAAGCGCACGAGGCGGGCGCCCGCGCGTTCGAGCTCCTCGAGGGCCGGCGGGTTGAGGAGGTCGTAGCGCGCAAGAACGCGTGCGCCCGCTTCGGCGCAAACCGCCCGCAGCGCCGCCTGCTCACCGGGGCGGAGTTCGGCCCAGCGGCCGGCATTGACG
>DATLFZ010000405.1:0-8641 GCA_035540795.1 Beijerinckiaceae bacterium
CTTGCCCCGAGTCAGGACCCGCCGATGCTGAAGCTCAACCCCGTCCTCGCCCTGCTCCTGTTCGCCACCACCGCCGCCGCGCAGACCGATCCGCGCGCCCAGCGCGGGCGGGTGCTCGTGCAGACGCACTGCGCCCAGTGCCACGCGGTCGGCCTCGTCGACGAGAGCCCGCTGCGCATCGCGCCGCCCCTGCGCGACCTGCACAAGCGATACCCGGTCGAGACCCTCGCCGAGGCCTTCGCGGAGGGGATCGTCACGGCCCATCCGACCATGCCGGAATTCCGCTTCGACATCGCCCAGGTGAACGATCTCGTCGCCTACCTGCAGAGCCTCGAGCGCCGCCCGTGATTTGAGCCAGCGCAAAGCGCGGCCGTCGCGAGCCGGGGAGAGTGGGTACGAAAGGAGGGCTTCATGTCCCACGTACCCCACGAGCTCGCGCAGGAATTCCCGGACGCCGCCGCCCGCATCCACGACCTCAAGGCCAGCGACCGGCACTTCGCCCGCCTCGCCGACGAGTACCACGAGGTCAACCGGGCCATCCACCGGCTCGAGACCCGCGCCGAGGCGGGCTCCGAGGCGCGCGAGGGCGAGCTGCGCCGCCGCCGCCTCGTCCTCAAGGACGAGATCGCGCTCGCCCTGCGCGCGTGAGGAGGCGACGATGATGCAAGCCATCTCCCTGCGGCTCGCCCGCAGCCACGACCACCCGCAGGGCAGCGACCGCCACGGCTACGACATCCTGGCCCCGCTCGACGCGGCCGGCCACCTCGACGCGGACGCGTGGCGGGAGAACCGCGACCGCTGCCGCGTCCGCCGCCTCTGGGGCAGCGAGCCGGTCCGCCACGGCCGCCTCGTGCACCGCGCCGGCGGCGCCGAGGGCGCCACCTGGCTGATCGACTACGACGACCGCACGGAGGACGACGACGAGGCCGGCTACCGCCTCGGCTCGCACCGTTTCGTCGAGGGCGAGTACGTGTCGATCCGCGACGACGACGGCCGCCTGCACACCTTCGCGGTCAAGCGGGTCGGCACCGCCTAGAGGCGCTCCACCGCGAGCGCCACGCCCTGGCCGACGCCGACGCACATGGTGGCGAGGCCGTAGCGGCCGCCGGTGCGCTCGAGCTGGCGCACGGCCGCGGCGGCGATGCGGGCGCCGGACATGCCGAGCGGGTGGCCGAGCGCGATGGCGCCGCCGTTCGGGTTGACGTGCTCGGCGTCGTCGGGAAGGCCGAGCTGGCGGGTGCAGGCCAGCGCCTGCGCGGCAAAAGCCTCGTTGAGCTCGATCACGTCGAACGCCGAAATCTTCAGGCCGAGCCGCTCCATCAGCTTCCGCGTCGCCGGGACCGGGCCGATGCCCATGATCCGCGGCGGCACGCCCGCCGAGGCGAGGCCGAGCACCCGCGCCCGCGGCCTCAGCCCGTGCCGCTCCGCCGCTTGCGCGGAGGCCAGCACCATCGCCGCGGCACCGTCGTTGACGCCGGACGCGTTCCCGGCGGTCACCGTCCCCGGATCCCGGAAGGGGGTCTTGAGCTTGGCGAGGTTTTCCAGCGTCGTGTCGGCGCGGGGATGCTCGTCCTTGTCGACCATGGTCGGGCCGCCGCGCCCGGGCACCTCGACCGGCACGATGTCGTCGAACACGCCGGCCGCCTCGGCCGCCACCGCCCGCTGCTGCGAGCGGAAGGCGAAGGCGTCCTGGTCGGCGCGCCCGACCTGGAATTCCTGCGCCACGTTCTCGCCGGTCTCGGGCATGGAATCGATGCCGTACTGCGCCTTCAGCACCGGGTTGACGAAGCGCCAGCCGATCGTGGTGTCGTAGACCTCCGCCGTGCGCTGGAAGGCGGCCTCGGCTTTCGCCATCACGAAGGGCGCCCGGGTCATCGACTCGACCCCGCCGGCGACGGCGACCTCGATCTCCCCCGCCTTGATCGCCCGGGCGGCCGCCCCGACCGCGTCGAGGCCGGAGGCGCACAGGCGGTTGAGCGTCATGGCCGGGATCGTCTCGGGCAGGCCCGACAGGAGCACCGCCATCCGGGCCACGTTGCGGTTGTCCTCGCCGGCCTGGTTGGCGCAGCCGTAATAGACCTCCTCGACGGCATCCCCCAGCGCCGGATTGCGCGCGAGCAGCGCCTTCAGCGGGATCGCGGCGAGGTCGTCGGTGCGCACCTTGGCGAGCGCGCCGCCGAACCGGCCGATCGGCGTGCGCACCGCGTCGCAGATGAAGACGTCCCGCATCGGCCCTCTCCCCCGGCTTGGGCGCCGGCCCTGCGGGTGATAGCCGCGGCCGGCGGGGTTGGGAAGCGCGGGGGACGGGGCGCCCGGCCGGGTTGACGGAGTCCGGCTTCCGGCGCATGTGCGGGCGATGCCGGTCGTCGCGCTTCCGTTCCCGACCATCGATCCGGTCGCGATCGCGATCGGCCCCTTCGCCATCCGCTGGTACGCCCTCGCCTACGTGATCGGCCTGATCGGCGGCTGGTACTACGCCCGCCGGCTCGCCGCCCGCGAGGCGCTTTGGGGCACCTTGAAGCGCCCGAGTGCCGCCGACATCGACGACCTCCTGGTCTGGGTCGCCCTCGGCGTCGTCCTCGGCGGCCGCATCGGCTACGTCCTGTTCTACAACCTCGAAGCCTATCTGGCGCAGCCGGCGGCGATCTTCGCCGTCTGGCAGGGCGGCATGTCGTTCCACGGCGGCTTCCTAGGCGCCGTGCTGGCGCTCGTCCTGTTCGCCCGGGCGCGGGGGCTGAACCCCCTGTCGATGCTCGACATCGCCGCGGTGGTGGTGCCGATCGGCCTCTTCCTCGGCCGCATCGCCAATTTCGTGAACGGGGAACTGTGGGGGCGCCCGGCGCCGGACTTCCCCTTCGCCTTCGTCTTCCCCCAGGCGGGGCCGGTGCCGCGCCATCCGAGCCAGCTCTACGAGGCCTTCGGCGAAGGGCTGGTGCTGTTCGTCGTCCTGGCCTTTGCCGTGCGCCGGTTCGGCTTCCACCGGCCGGGCCTGCTCGGCGGCATCTTCGTCCTCGGCTACGGCATCGCCCGGATCGCGGCCGAGTTCTTCCGCGAGCCCGACCCGCATATCGGCTACCTCCTCGGCACCGGCGGCCTCACCATGGGCATGGTCCTGTCGGTCCCGATGGTGATCGTCGGCGCGGCGGCGATCTGGCTGGCTGCGCGCGGTTTCACCCGGCCGCGGCGGGAGGCGGCCGGGGCGCGCGCGTGAGCCTCCTCGGGGAGCTCCGCGAGACCATCGCGCAGGAGGGGCCGATCCCGGTGGAGCGCTACATGGCGCTCTGCCTCGGCCATCCGGTCCACGGCTACTACCGGCGCAAGGACCCCTTCGGCGCCGCCGGCGATTTCACCACCGCGCCGGAGATCAGCCAGATCTTCGGCGAGCTGGTCGGGCTCTGGGCGGTGACGGTGTGGGAGGCGATGGGCGCGCCGCCCTTCCGCCTCGTCGAACTGGGGCCCGGCCGCGGCACCCTCATGCAGGACCTGTTGCGCGCCGCCCGCGTCCGTCCGGCCTTCCTGGAAGCGGCCGCGATCGACCTCGTCGAGACGAGCCCGGTCCTGCGGGACATCCAGCGCGAGCGCCTCGGGGGCGCCCCTGTCGCCTGGCGCGAGCGGATCGAGGAGGTGCCGGACGGGCCGGCGATCGTCGTCGCCAACGAGTTCTTCGACGCGCTCCCCGTGCGCCAGTACGTGCGCACCGGGCGCGGGTGGTGCGAGCGCCTCGTCGGCCTCGACGGCGAGCGGCTCGCCTTCGGGCTCGCGCCGGAGCCCGCGCCGATCGCCGCGCAGGCGCCCCTCGGGGCGGTGCTGGAGGTGCCGGAGGCCTCCCTCGCGATCGTGCGCGGCCTCGCCCGCCGGCTCGTCGCGCAGGGCGGCGCCGCCCTCGTGATCGATTACGGCTTCGAGGGCCCGGCCTTCGGCGACACGCTCCAGGCGGTGCGCCGGCACGCCTACGCGGACCCGCTCGCCGAACCGGGCGAGGCGGATCTCACCGTCCACGTGGATTTTTCGGCGCTCGCCCGCGCCGCCGCCGACCCCGGCGCCGCCGTCCACGGCCCGGCGCCGCAGGGCGACTTCCTGCGGGCGCTCGGCATCGAGGCCCGGGCCGGGGCGCTCAAGGCCCGCGCGAGCCCGCGCCAGGCCGCGGACATCGACGCCGCCCTCGCCCGCTTGACCGGGAGCGGGCCGGAGGCGATGGGGAGCCTGTTCAAGGCGCTCGCGCTCGCCGATCCGCGCCTTCCTCCCCTCCCCGGCTTCGCCCGGAGCATGTCATGATCATCGAAGCGCCCGAGCTCCGCCTGCCCGGCCTCCGCCACGCCTTCTTCACCCGGGAGGGCGGCGCGTCGGAGGGCCTCTACCGCTCCCTCAACGGCGGCATCGGCTCCTCGGACGAACGCGAGCGCGTGCGCGAGAACCGCCGGCGCATGGCGGCCCGCCTGGACCTGCCCGAGGAGGCCCTGCTCAGCCTGTACCAGGTGCATTCGCCCGACGTGGTGGTGGTGGAGGCGCCGTGGTCCGAGCGGCCGCGGGCCGACGCGATGGTGACCCGCGTCCCCGGCCTCGCCCTCGCCATCTCCACCGCCGATTGCGGCCCGGTCCTGTTCGCCGATGCGGAAGCGGGCGTGATCGGCGCCTGCCACGCGGGCTGGAAGGGCGCCGTCGGCGGCGTGGTCGAGGCGACCGTCGCCGCCATGGAGCGCCTCGGCGCGCAGGCGGGCCGGATCGTCGCGGTGCTCGGGCCGACGATCCGGCAAGAGGCCTACGAGGTCGGGCCGGAGCTCGTCGAGCGGTTCGTCGCCGCCGATGCGGGCAACGCCCGCTTCTTCCGGCCGAGCGGCCGGGACGGCCACGCCCTGTTCGACCTGCCGGGTTACATCGGCACGCGGGCCGCGGCGGCGGGCGTCGGCGCCTTTTCCGACCTCGAGCTCTGCACCTATTCGGACGAGGCACGATTCTACAGCTACCGGCGCGCCACCCACCGCGCCGAGCCGGATTACGGCCGGCTGATCTCGGCGATCGCGCTCAGTTCTTCTCGCGCATGAGCCGGGCCTTCTCCCGGTCCCAGTCGCGCTTCTTCTCGGTCTCGCGCTTGTCGTGCAGCTTCTTGCCCCGACCGAGGCCGAGCTCCACCTTCGCCCGCCCGCGCTCGTTGAAGTAGATCTTCAGCGGGATCAGGGTGAACCCCTCCCGCTGCGTCGCTCCGATCAGCTTGTTGATCTGGCGCTTGTGCAGGAGCAGGCGGCGGGGACGGCGGGTCTCGTGGTTGAAGCGGTTCGCCTGCAGGTATTCGGGGATGTAGGCGTTGAAGAGGAACATCTCCTCCCCCGAAGGCCCCGCATAGGCCTCGCCGATGGTCGCCTTGCCCCCGCGCAGGGACTTCACCTCGGTGCCGGTGAGCGCGATGCCGGCCTCGAGGGTGTCGACGATCTCGTAGTGGAACCGCGCCTTCCGGTTGTCGGCGACGACCCTGTTCGGGCTCTTCTGCTGGGCCATGCCGGGTGCGCGATCCTCAGGCGTTGATCAGGCCGGCATGGGTCATGGCCGCGCGCACCGCCTTCTTCGTGCCCTCGGCGACCGGGACCATCGGCAGGCGCACGTCGGCGCTCATGCGCTCGAGCACGGAGAGCGCGTACTTCGCCGGCGACGGGTTCGTCTCGATGAACAACGCCGTGTGCAGCGGCATCAGCCGGTCCTGGATGCGCAGGGCCTCGTCGTAGCGTCCGGACAGGCAGGCCTCCTGGAACTCGCTGCACTGGCGCGGCGCCACGTTCGCCGTCACCGAGATGCAGCCGTGGCCGCCATGCGCCATGAAGCCGAGCGCCGTCGCATCTTCGCCGGAAAGCTGGACGAAGTCCTCGCCCATGGCTTCGCGCTGGAGGCTGACCCGGGCGACGTTGGCGGTGGCGTCCTTCACGCCGGCGATGTTCTTCAGCTCGTAGAGCCGCTTCATCGTGTCGACCGACATGTCGATCACCGACCGGGCGGGGATGTTGTAGATGATGATCGGGATGCCGACGGCGTCGTTGATGGCCTTGAAATGCTGAAACAGGCCCTCCTGCGTCGGCTTGTTGTAGTAGGGCGTGACGATCAGGACCGCGTCCGCCCCGGCCTTCTCGGCGTCCCGCGAGAAGTCGATCGCTTCCTCCGTGCTGTTCGAGCCGGCGCCGGCGACGACCGGCACCCGCCCCTTCGCCTCGGCGAGGCAGGCGCGCACGACGCGCTTGTGCTCCTCGTGGGAGAGCGTGGGGCTCTCGCCGGTGGTGCCGACCGGCACGAGCCCGTGCGAGCCGTTCTCGATCTGCCACTCGACATGCGCGCGGAAGGCGTCCTCGTCGACCTTGCCGTCCCGAAAGGGGGTCACGAGGGCGGGCAGCGAGCCTCTGAGCCGACGGGACTGGGTCATGACGCCTCCTCGCCGGACTTCGTCGAGCCCGGCCCTTCCCGACACATAGAGCCTGCGGGAGTGGCGCGCAAACGCGTCGCGGGCAAAGGGTGCTGCCAAGCCCGCCCGTTTGGGTTAGCGTTTCGTCAACGGGCCCGAACCAGAATGGGCCCCTTCAGGGGGATCGAGGCCATGGTCGCCAGAGGCATCGCGCGCTGCCTTGCCGCCGCCACCGCCGTCGCCGTCCTGTCCGGGCCGGCCGCGGCGATGATCGACGATGTCGCCTTCGGGCGCCTGTCGGTCGAGGACGCCATCCCGGCGCCCGGGCCCGACCTCGCGGTCCTGCGCGAGGCGATCGAGCTCTACCGCCGGGGCGACGTCGCCGGGGGCGACCGGGTTCGCGCCGGCATCACGGATCCGGCCGCGATCGCGCTCACGGAATGGCTCGCCATCCGCAGCGGCGCCGCGATGTCCTTCGAGCGCATCGCCGCCTTCCTGCGGGCGGAGAACCGCTGGCCGGCGGGTCCGGTGGTGCGCCGCCGCGCCGAGGAGGCGCTCCTCGCCAACCGGAAGCCGGCGCACGTCGTGCGGGCCTTCTTCGCCACGACCCGGCCGGTCACGGCCTCCGGCAAGCTCGCGTTGGCGCTGGCCTTCCAGGCGGAGGGGCTCGAGGAGGACGCCGCCGCCCTCGTCCGGGACGCCTGGCGGCGGGACAATTTCGGCGCCGAGCTCGAGGGGCGCATCCTCGCCAACTTCCCCGACGCGCTGAGCCGGGCGGACCACCGCTTCCGCATGGAGCGCAACCTCCTCAAGGGCAACACGGCGACCGCCCGCCGGGCCGCCGCCCGCGCCGGCAAGGAATACGCGACCCTGATCGCCGCCCGCGGCATGGTCGGCGGGCGCGGCAAGCGGGCCCAGAAAGTGTTCGACGCGGTCCCGGCGTCGCTGCGCGCGGACAGCTCGTGGCTCTTCACCCGGGCGCAGCATCTGCGCCGGACCGGCAAGGCCGCCGAGGCGGCGAAGCTCGTCATCGGCGCGCCCCGCGATGCCGAGCTCATCGGCGACGGGGACGAGTGGTGGACCGAGCGCCGGCTCGTCGCCCGCGCCCTGCTCGACGCCGGCGACGCCAAGACCGCGTACGAGGTCGTCAAGGGCCACACCGCCGAGACCGCCGCGCGGCGCATCGAGGCCGAGTTCCACGCCGGCTGGATCGCCCTGCGCTTCCTGGAGGACCCGGCCGCGGCGGGGGCCCATTTCGAGACGGCGGCGAAGATCGCCGGCACCCCGATCTCTGTGGCCCGGGCGGCCTATTGGCAGGGCCGCGCGGCGGAGGCCGCCGGCGCCGGCGACGACGCGAACGCGCATTACAAGCGCGCCGCCGCCCACCCGATCACCTATTACGGCCAGCTCGCCAAGACCAAGCTCGGCTACGACAAGCTCGTCCTGCGCGACGGGCCGGAGGGCCTCGACGAGGGCCGCGTCGCCCTCGAGCGGCTGCATGCGGCGAAGGCCCTGCGCCTCCTCTACGCCATGGGCGCCCGCGACCTCGCCCTGCCGCTCTACGGCGAACTCGCCAACCGCCTCGACGACGGGGCGAAGCTCGCCGCCCTCGGCGACGTCGCCGCCGAGCAGCGCGACGCCCGCGGGCTCCTCGTCGTCGGCAAGGCCGCCGTCCAGCGGGGCTTCCCCCTCGACACCCACGCCTATCCGACGCTCGGCATCCCGGCCTTCGAGCCGGTCGGCGACGCGGTCGAGAAGGCGATGGTCTACGCCATCGCCCGCCAGGAGAGCATGTTCGACCCGCGCGCCCGCTCCCACGCGGGGGCCCGCGGCCTGATGCAGCTGATGCCGGCGACGGCGCAGCGCACCGCCAAGCGCTACGGCGTCAAGTTCAACCTCGACCGGCTGATCGAGGACCCGCCCTACAACGCCAAGATCGGCGCCGCCCATCTCGGCGAGCTGATGCAGGACTGGCGCGGCTCCGTCGTCCTCGTCTTCGCGTCCTACAACGCCGGCGGCGGCAACGTGAAGAAGTGGATCGACGCCTACGGCGACCCGCGCCGGCCGGACGTGGACGTGATCGACTGGATCGAGCGCATCCCGTTCTCCGAGACCCGCAACTACGTCCAGCGGGTGCTGGAGAACCTGCAGGTCTACCGCCACCGCCTCGGCAGCGAGCGCAGCGCGCTTCTGACCGAGAAGGACCTCGCCCGCAGCCTGGTCCGCTGACGCGGCCCGAGCCGGCCCCGCACTCGCGCG
>DATLFZ010000406.1:0-5064 GCA_035540795.1 Beijerinckiaceae bacterium
GGCGCTGGAGCGGCGGGTTCCGCCGCCGGGCGTCTGCGACGAGCGCGCCGCCACCTGGAGCATCGGGCGGCCGGCGACGCAGGAGACGGTCGAGCGGGCCCGCATCACCAGCGGCCTGTCGCAGGCCGGCATCGACGCGGAGGCGACCCGCTGGCTCGAGCGCGAGCTCGCCTCGCCGGCAACGCCGGAGGAGCTCGCCGAGCCCGTCACCACGCCGGAGAAGGGGGCGCAGGTCTACGCCGCCGCCCGGGTCGCCATCGAGCCCGACACCATGCAGGAGCGCGAGTTCCTGCGCCGCCTCGCGCAGGAGCTCGACCTCACCCCCGAGGTGGTGCGCAACATCGACGATGCCGCCGCCGCGGTGAAGGTGGGATGAGGCCGCCTTCCGGGCCGGGGAGCGCGGCCGGGATGCCTCGTCGGCTCGTGCGCGCGGTCCTGGCGCTGACCGCGGGGGTCGGGTTCGCCGGCGCGGCGCTCGCCTATCCGGTGAACGTGCCGACGGACCTCAACGTCCATGCCGGCCCGTCGGGCCGCAGCCCGGTGATCGGCCGCCTGCCTCAGGGCGCCCGGGTCGAGGTGCGCGGCTGCGAGCGCCGGTGGTGCCGCGTCGCCTGGCGGGGCGGGTCCGGCTGGGTGCCGCAGGACTACGTCGAGCCGCGGGCGCCCTTTCCGCCGCGGCACGTGGCGCCGCCGCCCTACGCGGCGCCGCCGGCGCTGGAGCGGCGGGGTCCGCCGCCGGGCGTCTGCGACGAGCGCGCCGCCACCTGGAGCATCGGGCGGCCGGCGACGCAGGAGACGGTCGAGCGGGCCCGCCGGCAGGCCGGCGCCCGCACGGTCCGGCTGCTGCGCCCGGGCGAGGTCCACACGCAGGAATTCCGCCGCGACCGGCTCAATCTCGAGCTCGACCGCCGCGGACGCATCCGCGACGTGCGCTGCGGCTGATCAGCGGATCTCGGAGAGCAGCGGCGACCAGGTCGGGTCGGAGGCGAAGGAGGGCGTCGGCACCGGCTGCTCGACCCGACCGGTGATGTCGACCATGTAGAGCCTGCCGCCGGACTGGCCGCCGGGGTCGCGGAAGAACATCACGTACTGCCCGTTCGGCGCCCAGGTCGGCCCCTCGTTGTGAAAACCCTCGGCGAGGATGCGCTCGTCGCTCCCGTCCGGGCGCATGATGCCGATCGAGAAGGCGCCTTTGCGCTGCCGCGTGAAGGCGATGTAGTCGCCCCGCGGCGACCAGACCGGCTGCGAATAGGCGCCCTCGCCGAAGGAGATGCGGCGCGGGTTCGCCCCGTCGGCGCCCATGACGTAGATCTGCTGCGAGCCGCCGCGGTCGCTCTCGAACACGATCTGCTGCCCGTCCGGCGAGAACGACGGCGAGGTGTCGATGGCGGGCGTGGTGGTGAGCCGGGTGGTGGTCCGCGAGGCGAGATCCATCATGTAGATGTTGGCGTTGCCGCCCTGCTGCAGGCTCATCACGATGCGATGGCCCGTGGGCGAGAAGCGCGGGCTCGAGGTCATGTCGGGAAAGTTGCCGACCACCTGCCGGGCGCCGCTCTCGAGGTTGAGGACGTGCACCCGCGGCTGGTCGCCGAAGCGCTGCGACATGTAGGTGATGTCCTGCGTCGTCGGCGAGTAGCGCGGCGTCACGACGAGGTTGTCGCCCGGCGTGAGGAAGCGGACGTTGGCGCCGTCCTGGTCCATGATGGCGAGGCGCTTGCGCCGGTTCTCCTTCGGCCCCGATTCGTCGACGAAGACGATGCGGGTGTCGAAGAAGCCGCCGACGCCGGTGATCTTGCTGTAGACCGCGTCCGAGATGATGTGGCCGACCCGGCGCCAGTTGTTGGGATCGGTGAAGTACTGCTGGCCGGCGACCTGGCGCCCCTCGAACACGTCCCACAGGCGGAACTCGGTGCGCAGCCGGCCGGAGCCGTCCCGGGCGACGCGCCCGGTGACGACGCCCTGCACCCCCGCCGCCTTCCACGCGGCGAAGTTCGGCGCGGCGTCGAAGGGCGGCTGCTTCTCGGGATGGCGGGCGGGCTCGAGCGGGGCGAAATAGCCCGAGCGGCGCAGGTTGTTGGTGACGATACCGGCGACGCGGGCGCCGAGGTCCCCCTCGCCGGCGAAATCCGCGACGGCGATCGGGATCGGCTGGAAGTTGCCGCGGCGCACGTCGATGACGAGTTCCGCCCGGGCCGGCGCGAGGGCCCCGAACGCGGTGAAGGCGAAGGCGAGGGCGCAGGCGAGGGCGAGTTTCTTGAGCATGCGGAGAAAGCGGCCGTGCGTGAGGGGGCGGGACCCGATCAGCCCGTGTCCCGGGGATCGAAGTTGACCACGAGGTCCTTCCAATCCTGGTAATACGGCTGGAATTGGGCTGGAATTCTCAAGGGCGCGCAGCGCCGGGTGGCGCGCGTCGCGGAATCGGCGACGGCCCGGAAGAGCGGGTCGCCGGAGGTGTTGAGGACCGCGGGCTCCGCGGCGAGGGAGCCGTCCTGGTTGAGGCGCACGCGCACGCTCGGCACGGGCGGCTTCTGCACGCCCTGGGCGGCGATCGGCGCCTGCCAGCAGCGGTGGAGCTGGTCGCGCAACAGGCCCATGAGCGCGTCGCGCTGGCTCGGATTGAGCTTCTGCGCCGTGCCGGTGGCGGTGCCGAGGGACGCGGTGCGCTGGACCTCGCTGCCCGTGGACCCCGCCGTGCGGCCCGGCTCCTTCGACTGCAGGAGCCGCGCGATCCCGTCCGGATCGAACTTCTCCGCCACCTCGGCCTGGCGCTTCGCGCGGGCCTCGGCTTCCGCCTTGGCCTTCGCCTCCGCGGCCTGCCTGGCGCGGGCCTCGGCGACGCGCTTGCGCTCGGCCTCGGCCTTCTGGCGCGCTTCGGCGTCCGCCTTCGCCTTGGCTTCCGCCTCGGCCTTGGCGACCTGGCGCGCGATCTCCTCGGCGAGGCGCTTGCGCTCCGCCTCCCTGGCCTCCGCGTCCGCCTTGGCCTTCGCCTCGGCCGCCTGCTTCGCCCGCACCTCGGCGACGCGCCTGCGCTCCGCCTCCGCCCGTTCGATCGCCTCGGCCTCCGCCTTCTCCCGCGCCTCCGCTTCGGCCTTCGCCTTGGCCTCGGCCGCGCGGGCCTCCTCGACCCGGCGCCGTTCGGCCCGCTCCGCCTGCGCCTTCTCGGCCGCGGCTTTCGCGTCCGCCGCGGCCTTCGCCTCGGCGGCGGCCTTGGCCTCCGCGGCCTTCGCCTCCGCGGCCTTCGCCTCCGCCTCGAGGTCCGGCCGGCGCGGCGGCTCGGGTACGGGCTCCGGCGGCACGGGCACCTCGGCGACCTTCATCTCCGGAGGCCGGGTCGGCGGGTTCGGGATCTCGCGCGGGGCGTCGCCGGGATCGCGCTCCTGGACGGTCTCGGCGACCCGGTCGACGCGGGGCTTCGGGTCCGGCGTCGGTTCCTTCGCCGTGACCTCGCCCTTTGTGATCTGCGACAGCTCGTTCTCGGTGAAGATCTCGACCGGGATGCCTTCCTCGCCTTCGGGGAAGGTCTGGGCCTGGAAGGCGAAAAGCGCCGCCGCGACGAGGGCGGCGTGCGCCGCGCTCGACACCAGCACCCCTGGCGACGCCTTGTCCCGAAATCCCACCTCTGCCCCCGCCTAGCGCTGGTCCGGTTCCGTCACCAGCGCGACGCGCTTGAACCCGGCCGCGGTCACGATCGACATGATCTGCGCCACGCGCCCGTAATCCACCTTCTTGTCGCCGCGCACGAAGATGCGCTCCTCGAAGCCCTGCGCCGCGGCGCCGGTCAGCTTCGGCACGATCTCCTCGTCGCGCAGCTCGGACTCGGCCATGAAGACCTGCCCGCTCGCGCGGATCGACAGGGTGATCGGCTTGGCGTCGACGTTGAGGGGCGCCGCCCGGGTCTGCGGCAGATCGAGGGGCACGCCGACCGTCATCAGCGGCGCCGCGATCATGAAGATGATCAGCAGCACCAGCATGACGTCGATGAACGGCGTCATGTTGATCTCGTTCATGGGGCCGCGCCGCGCCCGCCGGCGCCGCCGCCCCGTCTCCGCGCCCGCTTCGAACACGCTCATCTCAGGCCGCCAGCGCCAGGCGTTCGTCGATCTGCCGCGACAGCACCGCCGAGAACTCGTCGGCGAAGCCCTCGAGGCGCGATTGCAGGCGGGTCACCTCGGCCTGCAGCTTGTTGTAGGCGAGCACCGCCGGGATCGCCGCGAACAGGCCGAGCGCGGTCGCGAACAGGGCCTCGGCGATGCCGGGCGCCACCACGGCGAGGCTCGTATTCTTGGAGGCGGCGATCGAGGTGAACGAGGTCATGATGCCCCACACCGTCCCGAACAGGCCGATATAGGGCGCCGCCGAGCCGACGCTCGCCAGCACCAGGAGGCCCTTCTGCAGGCGCTCGACCTCGCGCTGGATGGTGACGTCGAGGACCTTGTCGATGCGGTGCGACAGGGCGCGCACGCCGCGGCTCTCGAACGAGCGCTTCCATTCGCGCATGGCGGCGACGAACACCGCCGGCAGCCCGCTCTGCGGCCGCTCCTGGAGCTTCTGGTACAGCTCCTCGAGGGACTGGCCCGACCAGAAAACCTCCTCGAAGCGGTCCATGGCCCGGCGGCTGCGGCCGAACAGGAGGGTCTTGTCGACGATGATGGCCCAGCACCAGATCGAGGCCGCCATCAGCCCGATCATGACCAGCTTGACGACGATGTGGGCCTGCCAGAACAGCCCCCAGAGCGACATGTCGTGGGCGACCTGCGTCGCCTGGACGGCCTCGTTCATCCGGTCCTCGCTCGCGGACGGCGTTTCGCGCCCGCATCCCGCTTGTGCATTGGTTGAAGCCTGGGTTCGTCCCCGAATCTGTCAGAAGTATGGGCGCACCCGCGCGCAGGGCGGCCGGAGCCGGCCCCCGCCTCCAGTTAAGGGGACAACAGGCTTAACCGTCCGTTGACGGGCCGGTCACGGCGCGCGCCAGGGAGAACGCGTCCGAAGCGAGTCGCGGGGCGCGTCAGGCTCCGCGGCAACGCGCGCCGCTAGCGGGGCGTCGTCGCGGTGCGGCGCGGGGCC
>DATLFZ010000407.1:0-2238 GCA_035540795.1 Beijerinckiaceae bacterium
AGCCCCGCGAGCAGCGCCTCGTCGATGGCGGCGGAAAGCGGCAGGTTCAGCTCGTAGTTCTGGCCCTGGTAGCGCAGGTCGGCGCTGCCCATCAGGCTGCGCCGCTCGTCCGGCACGCCTTCGCGCGCCATGGCGTCCTCGGCTTCGCTGATCATCGCGGCGAGGTCGTCGGCCAGAGCCTCCGGGCGCAGGTCGGAAAGCCGGGCAACACGGGTCAGCACGAAGTCATGGCGCACGTCCGCCGTCAGCAGCCCCATCGAGGAGAGGTTCCCCGGGGCGGGCGGGATCAGGACCCGGGTGATCCCGAGCTGCTCGGCGAGGCGCAGGCTATGGAGCGGTCCCGCGCCGCCGAATCCGACGAGGGTGAAGTCGCGCGGATCGACGCCCCGGTCGACGGAGATCAGCTTGATGGCGTTGACCATGTGCGATTCCGCGATGGAGAGGATCCCGATCGCCGCCTCGCCGATCTCCATCCCGAGCGGACCGGCGACCCGCTCCTGCAGCGCCCTCTCGGCGAGGGCCGGATCGAGGCGGCGCTGTCCGGCTAGGAAGTAGTCGGGGTTCAGGCGCCCGGCGAACAGATTGGCGTCGGTGACGGTCGGCTCGGTGCCGCCGCGGCCGTAGCAGGCGGGCCCCGGCCGCGCTCCGGCGCTGCGCGGCCCGACCCGGAGCGCGCCGCCGCCGTCGACGGCGGCGATCGAGCCGCCGCCGGCCCCGATGGTGACGAGGTCCAGCATCGGCAGGAGCAGCGGGTATTCGCCGAGCTTGCCCCGGGTCGTCAGGACCGGCTTGCCCCCGCGCACCAGAGACACGTCGGCGCTCGTGCCGCCCATGTCGAGCGTGATCACGTCTGTGATGCCGCAGGCAGCGGCGACCGCCGTCCCGCCGAGGATCCCGCCCATGGGACCCGAATGGGTGATGCCGACGGGCGTCTGCGCTGCGACCTCGAAGGTCGAGATGCCGCCGTTGCCGCGCATGATGAACGGCGCCGCGGAGACGCCGCGCGCCGCAAGGGCGTCGGCCAGCGACGCAAGGTGCCGCCCGAGCGGGCGCTTCACGTAGGCGTTGAGGCTCGTCGTGCTAACGCGCTCGTATTCCCGGAACTCGCGGACGATCGCCGATGACAGCGATACGTCGAGTTCCGGGCATTCCCGCGCGGCGAGCTCCGCGATCCGGCGCTCGTGGGCAGGATTGGCATAGGCGTGGAGCAGGCAGACGGCGACGCTCGTGCAGCCGGCGTCGCGTAGCGCCCGCAGGGCCGCGAGCGCGTGCTCCTCGTCGAGGGGCTCGAGCACGGCGCCGTCGTGCGCGACCCGCTCGCGCACGCCCTTGCGCAGAGGCCGCGGCACGAGCGGCTTCGCCGGGCGCCACTGAATGTCGTAGATGTGCGGCTTGCGCGACGCCCGGCCGATCTCAAGGAGGTCGCGAAAGCCGTCGGTGGTGATCAGACCTACAGGGGCCTCGACGCCTTCCACGATCAGGTTAGTGACCATGGTCGTGGCGTAGACGAAGCGCTCCACCTCGGCCTGGGCGAGGCCGCTCTCGGCGACGGCGGCGTCGATGCCGTCGAGAATGCCCTCGGTCAGGTCGTGCACGGTGCTCGGCACCTTGTGGGTGACGACGGCGCCGCTTTCGGAATCGATCAGCACGAGGTCCGTATGCGTGCCGCCGGTATCGATTCCGATCCGGAGCCGGGCCCTCTTCTCCTGCAGCGGCAAGCTCATGAACGTCCTCAGGTCTGAAGTGAGGCGTGCGCGGGCCGCGCCGCGGGCGTTGCGGCGCGCCGGCGGCGCAGTTGGGCGAACAGGGTCAGTCCGACCAGGACCGCCCCGGTGAGGTCGGTGACGAGGCCGGGCTTGATCAGGGCGAGCCCGGCGACCATGAGGGCGACGCGCTCCCATAGGGCCGCGCGGGCGAGGAGGTAGCCCTCGAGGCCGGCGGCGAGGCAGGACACGCCGATGAAGGCGGTCGCGGTGGCGATCAGGATCGCGACGACCGAGCCCTGCAGGATCAGCTCGGCGTTGTAGACCATCATGAAGGGGATGATGAAGGCCGCGATGCCGAGCCGGCAGGCGGTCAGTCCGGTGCGCATGGCCGAGGCGCCGGAGATCGCCGCCGCCGCATAGGCCGCGAGCGCCACCGGCGGTGTGATGCAGGAGATCACGCCGAAGTAAAAGATGAAGAGGTGGGCGGCGAGGGGGTTCACGCCGAGCTGGATCAGCCCCGGCGCCACCAGCA
>DATLFZ010000408.1:0-4862 GCA_035540795.1 Beijerinckiaceae bacterium
GGGGGCGCCGGGCGGGCTGTAAACCGGTCAGTAGAGCCCGCCCGTGCCGGCGCCGACGGCGCGCTGCGCCTCCGGGGTGACGTCGATCCCGGCCCGGGGCGACCCGTCCATGCCGATGATCGAGTAGTTGTCCGGCGGCGCGGTGCCCGGCTTGAAGGCCTCGTAGATGACGCCGGCACCGCCGCCGCTCACCCGGGTGCCGCTCGCGGCGGCGACCGGGATCAGCTTGATGCCGGGCGGCACGCGGAAGGGCGTGGCCGGCTTGTCCTTGAGCGCCATCGCCATGAAGTCGCGGAAGACCGGGGCGGCGTAGCGGCCGGCGGTGGCGGAATCGCCGAGCGAGGTCGGCTTGTCGAAGCCGAGATAGACGCCGACGGCGAGGTCCGGGGAGAAGCCGACGAACCACACGTCCTTGGCGTCGTTGGTGGTGCCGGTCTTGCCGGCGAGCGGCTTGCCGACGGCCTTGATGCTCTGGCCGGTGCCGCGCTGCACCACGCCCTCGAGGATCGACACCATCTGATAGGCGGTGAGCGGGTCGAGCACCTGGTCGCGGCGGTCGACGAGCTTGGGCTCGTCCTGGCCGTTCCACTTCTCCGCCGTGCAGCCGAGGCACTGGCGGTCGTCGTGGCGGTAGATGGTGCGGCCGGTGCGGTCCTGGATGCGGTCGATGAGGGTCGGCTTGATGCGCCGGCCGCCGTTGGCGAGCATCGCGTAGGCGGTGGTGAGGCGCAGCACCGTGGTCTCGCCGGCGCCGAGCGACATCGACAGCACGGGCAGCATGTCGTCGTAGATGCCGAAGCGCCGCGAGTACTCGGCGATGAGCGGCATGCCGACGTCCCGGGCGAGGCGGACGGTCATCAGGTTCTTGGAATATTCGATGCCGTAGCGCAGGGTCCGCGGCCCCGCCGACTTGCCGTCGTAGTTCGACGGCGACCACGCCTCCTGGCCCGGCCCCATGTCGATCGTGACCGGCGCGTCGAGGACGATGCTCGACGGGGTGTAGCCGTTGTCGATGGCGGTCGCGTAGACGAACGGCTTGAACGACGAGCCCGGCTGGCGCATCGCCTGGGTGGCGCGGTTGAACTCGCTCTGGTCGTAGGAGAAGCCGCCGACCATGGCGTGGACGCGCCCGGTGAACGGGTCCATGGCGACGATGGCGCCGGAGATCTCCGGCATCTGCCGCAGGCGGAACTGGTCCGGCTTGCCCTCGACGGGCTCGACGTAGACCACGTCGCCGACGGCGAGCGCCCGCTCGACGGTGCGCCGGGTCCATTTCACCCCGTCCGCCGGGATGACCCCCATGGTGCGCTCGCGGGAGACCTGGCCGGACGCCTCCCGGCGCGGCTGCAGGCCGATCCTGGCCTGGTCGCGGGACACTTCGAGCACCACGGCGAGCTGCCAGGGGCGCACGTCCCCGAGCGCCGGGATCTCGGCCAGCGCCACGCCCCATTCGCGGGCGGCGAGTTCCAGCTTCTGCGGCGCGCCGCGCCAGCCGCGGGCCTCGTCGTAGCGCACGAGCCCGTCGACGAGGGCCTTGCGGGCCATCGCCTGCATCTTGGGGTCGAGGGTGGTGCGCACCGACAGACCGCCCTCGTAGAGCTTCTTCTCGCCGTAGCGGTCGGCGATGTCCCGGCGCACCTCCTCGGCGAAGTAGCCGGACGCGATCATGTTCGGCGACACGATGCGGGGCGTGACGACGAGGGGCTCCTGCTTGGCCTTGTCGGCCTCGGCGCGGGAGACCTGGCGGTTGTCGACCATGCGGTCGAGCACCCAGTTGCGGCGCTCGATCGCGGTCTGCCGGTGCCGGAACGGGTGGTAGTTGTTCGGCGCCTTCGGCAGGGCGGCGAGATAGGCGGCCTCGGCGAGCGTCAGCTCGTGCACGGACTTGTTGAAGTAATCGAGCGCCGCGGCGGCGATGCCGTGCAGGTTGCGGCCGGGCGTCAGCGTGCCGAGGAAGATCTCGTTGAGGTAGAGCTCGAGGATGCGGTCCTTGGAATAGGCCTGCTCGATACGCAGGGCGATGAGCGCCTCGCGGATCTTGCGCTCGTAGGAGCGCTCGCTGCCGACGAGGAAGTTCTTGGCGACCTGCTGGGTGATGGTCGAGGCGCCCTGCTGGCGGCGCGAGCCCGAGCGGAAATTGGTGACGACGGCGCGGATCAGCCCCTCGGGGTCGATGCCGTTGTGGCGGTAGAAGTTCTTGTCCTCGGCCGAGAGGAAGGCGTTGACCACCTGCTTCGGCACCGCCTGGATCGGCAGGTAGAGCCGGCGCTCGCGGGCGTATTCGGCGAGCAGGCTGCCGTCGGAGGCGTGGACCCGGGTCATCACCGGCGGCTCGTAATCGGCGAGCTGCTTGTGGTCCGGCAGGTCCCTGGAGAACATCGAGAAGCCGACGGCGAGCACGCCGGCGCCCAGGAAGAACCCGATCGTGCCGAGCGTGAACAGGAACCCGAAGAATCTCAGGACAAACCGCATGGTGATCCGCTTCTCGCGCTGCGCCCCGTCGCCGCCGGGGCCCGCCTTCGGCCGTGATTCACGCCCGCCCGCGCCGCGGGAAGACTACCACGCCCCGCCGCGCCGCCGCCACGCCCTTGCACACGGCATCTATGGTGAAACTGGGGCGGGGCTCCCCTCGCCGGCCGCCGCCGCGGGAACGATCGCCGGCCCATGCGCGACCTTGCTCTCGAAATAGCGCTCGATCGCGGACGCCATGGCGGCGCTCGAGCGGTCGCGCCACTCGTCCGAGGTGAGGAGGTCCATGTCCTTGGGGCTCGACAGGTAGCCGAGTTCGAGCAGGACGGCGGGGATGTCGGCGGCGCGCAGCACCCGGAAGCCCGCCTGCCGGTGCGGGTTGCGGTTGAGCCGCATCACCGATTCGAGCGCCCCGACCAGGGTGCCGGCGAACCGGTTCGACAGGCCCCGGGTCTCGCGCAGGGTGAGGTCGTGCAGGATGTCGGCGACCTCGTCGGAGCCGTTGCGACCCTCGACGCCGCCGGCGGCGTCGGCGGTGTTCTCGCGCTCGGCGAGCCGCGCCGATTCGAGGTCCGAGGCGCGCTCGCTGCCCGTGTAGACGGTGAGGCCGCGGACGTAGGGCGCCGTCGAGATCGAATCGGCGTGGATCGAGATCATCAGGTCGGCGCCGGCCTCCCGGGCGATCCGGACCCGGTCGTCGAGGGACACGAACACGTCCTGCTCGCGGGTGAGGACGACCCGGTAGCGCCCGCTCTCCTGGAGGCGCTGGCGCAGGCGCTGGGCGAAGGCGAACACGATGTCCTTCTCGGCGACGCCCGCGGCCGGCATCGCGCCGGGATCGACGCCGCCGTGGCCCGGATCGAGCACGATGACGGGGCGCTTGTCGGACCTGGGTCGCGGCAGGGCGACGGGCTTCGGCGGCGCCTCGGGCTCGGCGCGGGCGGCGGCGCGGAAGGCGTCCCGGTCGACGCGGGCGAATTCGAGGGTCAGGAGGGAGGCGCCGTCGACCGGGCGCCGCACGGTCTCGACCCGCGCCACTCTCGCCGGCTGGGCGAGGTCGACGACGACCCGCGACCGGCCCGGCGCGAACAGCCCGTAGCGGAACGAGGCGACGACCCCGTCCGGCCGCCGGCCGGAATCGCCCGGGAGCTGGAAATTCACCTCCGGCAGGTCGATCACGACCCGGTCCGGCCGCTCCATGACGAAGGCGCGGGCCTCGACCGGGTGGGACAACGTGAAGGTCAGGCGGGTGGCGCCGTCCGCCTGGCGCAGCTCGGCCGCGATGGCGACGGGGATCGCCAGCGGGTCCGGCGCGCCGGCGGCACGGACCTCCCCCGCGCCGATCAGGGCGCACAGGGCGAGGAGGGCTCTCAGTGGCGCGCGTGACATGAACCTGCCGCTGTCGTTTCGCCCCTCGTACCGGATACCGGCGGCTTGGTTAACGAAAGCTCAAGCCTCCGACGTGGGGACAACGCACGCCGCGCCCGAGCGTTGCCGCCGGGCCACAGCGCCGGAGCGGTTCCAGCCGGGATTCGGAAGGGGTACCCGGGGGCGAACACGTGTTGCACTGCAGCAACACGAAACCCATGTCTTGCCAAACGGACCGAACGGTCTGTAATGATCGCGATCCCCGTCCGGCCTCAGCGAATCCGACGGGGGGTCCGCGGAGGGGTCGCTTCGATCGTCCGCCGGATCTCTCGTTATCTTCCAAGCCACCCGTCCGGACAGGTGTCGCAAACCGCGGCGCGAGCCGCACATCGCCGATGTCCGGCTCGCGCCGGCGCATCGAATTCGAAGGATCGCGGATGACGGGAGCACGGAGGGCACCAGCGATGCTGCTCGTCGATGCGCCCGCATCCGGGCGCGGCGAGCGTAGCGTCCGCCCACGCCCGAAGCGCACGTCCGCATTTCCCGTCCACCCCGAGCGCGCCCGCAGGCGGCGCGCCGCGGCGATCGACGATATTTCGCACCCGACCCCGCCGCCCACAACGCGGCTTCGAAGGACCTCCCTCGGGCCCGAGCGGCTGAGGTCGAGGGCGCATTCGGCGATCGCCATGCCGAGAGTTCGTCATGGCCAACAAGATGCTCATCGATGCCTCCCACCCGGAAGAGACCCGGGTGGTGGTGGTCCGCGGCCAGAAGGTCGAGGAGTTCGACTTCGAATCCGCCAGCCGTAGGCAGCTGCGCGGCAACATCTATCTCGCCAAGGTCACCCGGGTCGAACCGTCGCTGCAGGCGGCGTTCGTCGAGTACGGCGGCAACCGCCACGGCTTCCTCG
Source organism: Beijerinckiaceae bacterium (assembly GCA_035540795.1). Taxonomy (GTDB): domain Bacteria; phylum Pseudomonadota; class Alphaproteobacteria; order Rhizobiales; family Beijerinckiaceae; genus JAJKJG01. The sequence goes on from DATLFZ010000408.1 coordinate 4,748, forward strand.
CCTTCAGCGAGATCCATCCGGACTACTACCAGATCCCGGTCGCCGACCGGCAGCGCCTGCTGGAGATGCAGGCCGGCGAGGCCCGCGAGGAGGAGGACGAGGAGGAGGACGCGGC
>DATLFZ010000409.1:0-3809 GCA_035540795.1 Beijerinckiaceae bacterium
AGGCAGGCGTCGACTCAGGGCTTCGTGCTCCTCCGACGAGCGATCCTCGGCTCTCCGCCTTCGGGCTCCGGCCGAGGATGACGCTGCGGAGAGGAAGGCCCGGTCGCGCGAGTGGCGCCGTCCCGTCCCGCGTCATGGCCGGGCTTGTCCCGGCCACCCACGCGAACCCGACGGCGGGGGTTCCTGGATGCCCGGGAAGATCCCGGGCATGACGGCGGGGTGAGAGGGCCGCTCGGGCGGTGGGCGGCCCGGTCGGGCCCGGCGCCGGCGCCCCTACCCCGGCCCGGTCGCGACGTCGCAATCGTCGCGGGCGCCCCATTCGGCCCAAGAGGCGTCGTAGAGGGCGCGGGGCTCCTGGCCGGCGGCGGCGAAGGCGACCGACAGGATCGCCGCCGAGACGCCCGAGCCGCAGGTGGTGACGACCGGGCGGGAAAGGTCGATCCCGGCGCGCTCGGCGGCGGCGCGGATCGCCTCGGGACTCTTCAGGCGCCCGTTCTCGACGACCTCGGAGAAGGGCAGGTTGAGGGCGCCGGGTATGTGGCCCGAACGCAGGCCGGGGCGCGGCTCCGGGGCCTCGCCGCGGAAACGCTCGGCGGAGCGCGCGTCGACCACCTGGGCCGCGCCGGTCGCGAGCACCCGCCGCACGTCGGAAAGGTCCGCGACGGCGCCGTGGTCGAGGCGGGCGGTGAAGTGGCGCGGCGCGCGCGGGCGCGGCGGCCCCTCCTCGAGGGGGCGCCCCTCCGCCGTCCAGGCCGGCAGGCCGCCCTCCAGGATGTTCACGTCCCTGGCGCCGAACACCTTGAAGGTCCACCACACCCGCGGCGCGGAAAACAGCCCGGCGCCGTCGTAGACCACGATCGTCATGCCGTCGCCGATGCCGAGGGTCCGCATCGCAGAGGCGAAGGCCTCCGGCCGCGGCAGCATGTGCGGCAGGGAGGTGTCCCGGTCCTTGATCGTGTCGATGTCGAACCGCACCGCCCCGGGGATGTGGCCGGCGCGGTACTCCGCCTCCGGGTCCCGGTTCATCGCCGGCAGGTACCAGGAGCCGTCGACCACGACGATGCCCGGGGCGCCGAGCCGGTCGGCGAGCCATTGCGTCGAGACGAAGGGGTTCATGGGCGCTTCCTTTCGCCCCGTCGTAGCCGGGCCGTCGGCGGCCGGCAATCAGGCCGGGGAGGGGAGGGCCTCGAACCCGGGCGAGCGCCGGGCGATCGCCTCGGCGTAGGCCGCCTCGTAGAGGCCGGCGACCCGGTCCGGATCGAGGACGGCGAGGCGCTCGGCGAAGGCGGAACCGGGCAGGTCCCGGTCGGCCCGGTCGGCGAGGCGGGCGGCGAGCACGGCGGCGAGGCTCTCGACCGAGCCCGCCTCGAACAGCCAGCCGGTGCGGCCCTCGTCGATCTGCTCCGGGATGCCCCCCGCCTGGGCCCCGATCACCGGCACCCCGTGCATGAACGCCTCGAAGGTGACCCGCGGCTGCGGGTCGGGCCAGAGCGAGGGCAGCACCATCACGTCGACCCGGTCGAAGAAGAAGCCCGGCGCCGCCCAGCCGAGGAAGCGCACCCTTTGGGGCGCCGCCGCCTTCAGCGCCTCCACGTAGGCCGGATCGCCCGTGCCGGCGACGTCGAGGGTCCAGCCGTCCGGCAGGCGCTTCGCCGCCTCGATCAGGAGATGCGCGCCCTTGTCGGGGATGAGCCGGCCGAAATAGCCGAGCCGCAGGGGCCCCTCCGCCGTCTTGCGGCCGCGGAAGCGCAGGCCCTCGAACACGTTCGGGATCACCGTCCGCCGCGCCTGCGGGAAGAAGCCCCAGGCGAGATGGCGCTCGAGGGTGAAGCGGCTCACGCCGACCACCGTGTCGACGAGGCGCGACAGGCGTTTTCGCGGCAGGCCGAGCACGCCGCAGGGCAGGCAGGGGCGCGGGCACAGGGCCCCGTCCCGGAAGGCGGAGCCGCGGGGGCACATGGTGCCGTATTCGTGCAGGTAGTGGACGACCGGCAGGCCCCGCTTCGCCGCCGCGCGCCAAATGAGTTGCGACAGCCCGACCACCACGTGGGTGTTGACCACGTCCGGCCGCTCCCGGTCGAGGATCTTCCCGAACGCCGCCGCCATGAACGGATTGGTCCCGTCGAGGGCGTGCCAGGCGAGGCGGGCCGGCGCCGACCGCTTCCTCCCGTCGAAGGCGAAATAGAGGTTGCGGTTCGGCAGGGCATAGGTTCGCACCCCACGCTCCTCGCCGATCTCGAGGTCGCGCCCGCCGTGGTGGACGACGAGGGAGACCCCGTGCCCGCGGGCGGCGAGCCGGCGCGCGAGGTCGAGCACGGCCGCCTCGGCGCCCCCCTTGATCGTGTCCGGATGGCCGGTATTGGCGAGCAGGATGCGCATGGGCCTGCCCTAGCAGGCCCCGGTTAGCGAGGGCTGAAGCCTACGGCCCCTGCAGGCTCGTCCACAGGCCCTCGAGCATCTCCGGGCCGAGGACGAGGCCGCTCTCGGCGCGGATCCACGGCGCCTTGCCGGGCGGGGCCTCCTCGGCCATGGCGAGGTGGAGCGCCTCGCGGAGCGACGCGAATTCCCGCGCCTGGCTCCAGCCGCCGGGATCGTTCGTCTCGGTGCCGGCGGTGGCGTATTGCAGGCGGGCGGGTCCGTCGAGGTCGGCGGGGGTGAGCATGGGCGCCTCCGCTCCTTCAACGGCCGGCGCCGCCCGGTGTTTCGCCTCAGACGAAGCGCGCGAGCCGGATCATGCGGCAGGGATCCCCGGCGCGGGCGGCGGGGGCGTGCGGCTCGCGCACCACCAGCGCCTGCGCGCGGGCCAGCGCCGCGAGCATGGAGGAATCCTGCACCGGCAGGGGCGTTGCCACGGGCAGCCCGTCCGGGCGAGGCGCCAGCGCGGCGCGCATGTAGTCCTGGCGAAAATCGTTCGCCGGCAGGTCGCGGCCGAGGAGGGCGGGCTCGGCCGTGTCGGCACCCGCCTCCGGATCGCCGAGAAGGGCGCGGATCGCCGGGACCACGAACAGGATTCCGCACACGATCGACGACACCGGGTTGCCCGGCAGGCCGAGCACGAGGGTGCGGCCGAGCCGGCCCTGCATCAGCGGCTTGCCCGGGCGCAGCGCCACCTTCCAGAAGCCGAGATCGAGGCCGCGGCGGGAGAAACCCGCCTGGACGAGGTCGTGCTCGCCGACCGAGGCGCCGCCGAGCGTCACGAGAACGTCGAGGGAGGCGCCTTCGGCCGCGGAAAGCGCCCGGTCGAGATCCTCCGGCGTGTCGCGGGCGATGCCGAGATCGACCGGCGCACCGCCCGCCTTCGCCGCCATGCCGGCGAGCGCGAACATGTTGGAGGCGACGATCTGGTCCGGCCCGACCGGCTCGCCGGGCAGGACCAGCTCGTCGCCGGTGGCGAGCACGCCCACATGCGGCCGCGCCCGCACCTTCAGGCGGGGATGGCCCATGGCGGCGGCGAGCGACAGCCGCGGCGCGTCGAGCCGCTCGCCCGCCCGCAGCAGCACCTCGCCCTCGCGGAAGTCGAGCCCCGCCGGGCGGATGAAGGCGCCCGGCTTCACCGGGGCCGGGATCGCGACCGTGTCGGCCTCCGCTTGCGCGTTCTCCTGGATCACGATCGCGTCGGCGCCGGGCGGCACCGGCGCGCCGGTGAAGATGCGCACCGCCTCGCCCGACCCGAGGGCGAGGCCGGCGCCGCGTCCGGCGATGCTCTTGCCCGCGATGCGCAGCCGGCCCGGCGTGTCCTGGCTGCGCACCGCCCAGCCGTCCATGGCGGAAGCCGGAAAGGGCGGCTGCGTGCGGAGCGCGGCGAGGTC
>DATLFZ010000410.1:0-2842 GCA_035540795.1 Beijerinckiaceae bacterium
TTAGGCCTGGTGGTTGCCCGAGGGTTGACGCCGGCCCTTGCCGGTGCGCGCCGCCGGCGCGATATGATATCGACGTGATAGCAACGCCGCGGAGGCTCCGATGGTCGACATTCTCGTCCGCAACGTCGAGGAGGACGTGGCGCAGCGCCTGAAGGAGAAGGCCAAGGCGGCCGGCATCTCTCTGAGCGAGATCGCCCGCGAGGCCCTGCGCGAGAAGGCGAAACCGTCCAAGGCCGAAATCCTCGCGGAGATCGACCGCATCCGGGCGATGAGTCCCTACTCGCCGGTGGATTCGACGGCGCTGATCCGCGAGGACCGGGACAACGATGAGCCTTATCGTTGACGCCTCCGTCGCGGTGAAGTGGGTCGCGGACGAGCCCGGATCCGCCGGCGCGCGCGAACTGCTCCGGAGCGGGGAGCGTCTGATCGCACCGGAGATCGTGCTGTCGGAGGTCGGCAACGCGCTCCGTAAGAAGGTCGCCCAGGGGATCATGGAGGCCGACCAGGCGCTTCAGGGGCTCGCCGCCATCGAGCGCGCCTTCGATCGCCTCTCGCCGGTGCGCACGCTTGTTCCTGCCGCCCTGGACCTCGCGCTCCGGGCGATGCACCCGGTCTACGACTGCCTGTATCTCGCCTATGCGCGCCGGGAAGGGCTCCCGCTGGTCACGGCCGACGAGCGGCTCGTGGCGACGGCGGCGCGGATGCAGATCGCCGCGCGGGCGCTCTGACCCTCATCCGCATCGCAGAAGGTGCAGGTCGAAGAGGCCGTCCGGGTCGTCCCAGCGGCGCTCGGCCTGCCAGCCGGCCCGGGCGGCGAGTTCCGCGAAGGCCTCCGGAGCGTACTTGTACGAGGCGTCGGTGAAGATGCTCTCCCCCGCTTGGATGGCGATGGTTGCGTCGCCCACGCGGACGCGCGCGTCGCGGGTCGCGACGAGGTGCGCCTCGACCCGGAAAGGGTCCGCGAGCACCCGCGCCTCGTGCCGGAAAGCATCGGGGTCGAAGTCGGCGCCGAGCTCGCGGTTCAGGCGGACGAGCAGGTTCTTGTGCAGGCCGGCGAAGAGCTCTCCCGAATAGGCGGCGCGCAGGGTCGCGGGGTCGCGGTTCGGGTCGACGCCGACGAGGAACGCGCTCGGTCCGAGGGCCGCCCGGAAGCGGGCGAGCAGGGCGACCGCGTCGTCGGGCGGAAAATTGCCGATGGTCGAGCCGGCGAAATAGCCGAGCGTCGGGGCCACGAGCGGCAGGGGCGGCAGGGGCCGCGTGTAGTCGGCGACGATGGGGATCGCCTCGATGCCGTGGTCGCGGCCGATCCGCTCCGTCCCGGCCCGCAGGTGCTCCTCCGAGATGTCCAGCGCCACGTAGCGGCGCACGCTCGGCATCGCCTGAAGGAGCGCCCGCACCTTCATGCTCGCCCCGCTGCCGAACTCGACGATGGTGACGACCGGCCCGGCCGCCGCGGCGATCTCCGGCAGGCGGGCGCGGGTCAGGGCCACCTCGCGCCGACCGAGATAGTAGTCCGGCGCCTCGACGATGCGTGCGAAGATCGCCGAGCCCGCCTCGTCCCAGATGTATTTTCCGGGCAGCCGCTTCTGCGGCTGGCACAGGCCGTCGAGGACCTCGCGGAGGAAGGCGTCGGGCGCGACGGGGCTCACGGTCGCGCCGGGCGCCCCTTCAACATGCCGGCGACGCTCAGGTCCTCGTCCAGGTCCTCCCAGTGGATGCCCAGCGGCGAGATCTCGTAGTTCGCCCGTTCCGCCTCGCTCGCTCGCGCGAGTCGCGGGTACCAGGCGAGCGGCGTCGCGATCCGCCGCCCGTCGGCGAGCGTCACGACGAGCTCCGCGTCCGTGAACGAAACCTCCGTCGCGCGGAGGTCGCCGACGTCAATCTCCAAAGTGGTCATTCCAGCGATCCATCAGTTCCTGCCGGTGCGCTCTCAGGTGTCGGACAATCTGGCCGAGCTCGTGCGCAGGGTAGCCGAGGTTCAGGGCGACCGTTAGATCGTGGAGCCAGAACTTCGCCTCCCGACCACCCGCCCGGACATGAACGTGCGGAGGTTCGTCCCGTTCGTTCGAATAGAAGAACGCGCGGTAAGGTCCCCAGCGCAGGACGACGGGCACCGGGACGTCCTCACAACGGAATGTTGTCGTGCTTCTTCCACGGCAGCTCGACCTTCTTCTCCCGCAGCATGGCGAGCGCCCGGGCGATGCGCCGGCGGGTCGAGTGCGGCATGATCACCTCGTCGACGTAACCCCGCTCCGCCGCCACGAAGGGCGACATGAAGCGGTCCTCGTATTCCTTGGTGCGGGCGGCGATCTTGTCCGGGTCGCCGAGGTCCTGGCGAAAGATGATCTCGACGGCGCCCTTGGCGCCCATCACGGCGATCTGCGCCGTCGGCCAGGCGTAGTTCACGTCGCCGCCCACGTGCTTCGACGCCATCACGTCGTAGGCCCCGCCGAAGGCTTTTCGGACGATCACGGTGACGAGCGGCACGGTCGCCTCGGAATAGGCGAAGAGCAGCTTCGCCCCGTGCTTGATGAGGCCGCCGTATTCCTGCGCGGTGCCCGGCAGGAAGCCCGGCACGTCCTCGAAGGTGACGATCGGAATGCCGAACGCGTCGCAGAAGCGCACGAACCGCGCCGCCTTGCGCGACGCGTCGGCGTCGAGGACGCCGGCGAGCACCATCGGCTGGTTCGCCACCACCCCGACGCTGCGCCCCTCGATGCGTCCGAAGCCGACGACGATGTTGCGGGCATACGCCTCCTGGATCTCGAAGAAGTCGCCCTCGTCCAAGACCTTCAGGATCAGCTCCTTGATGTCGTAGGGCTTGTTGGGGTTGTCGGGCACC
>DATLFZ010000411.1:0-10853 GCA_035540795.1 Beijerinckiaceae bacterium
GAGCCACATGTCCCGCATGTTCCGCAGAACCTACGGCCTGACCCCGGCGGCCGCCCAGGCCGCCGGGGTCAGGCCGTAGGTTCTGCGGAACATGCGGGACATGTGGCTCTGGTCGGAGAACCCCGCTTCCGCGGCGGCGGCGGCGAGGGCGGCTCCCGCGCGGATCAGCATCCGCACCCGGTCGAGCTGCCGCATCGTCCGGAATCGGCTCGGACTGGTGCCGAAGGCGGCCCGGAACTGACGCGCCAGCTCCCAGCGGCTCAAGCCCGACAGATCCTCCAATCGGACGGACGGATGCGACAGCGCGGGCTCGGCGGCGATCGCCTCGCGCACCCGGAGGCCGGGGAGGCGGAGCGCTCCGGGCCGCCTCTCCGCACGGCCCGGATCCGCCCGGTCCAGTGCATCGGCGAGGGCGACGACGCCTTCGACCTGCTCGAATTCCCCGGCCTCCGCGAGGCTCCACAGGCGCCGCGGTACGGCCCGGAAGACGGCGAGGTCCGCGACGGGATCCGCAACGAACGGGAGCGGCCGTCCCCCGAGGGCCTGCCGCAGGAGGGCGGTGTCGACGTAGGCGATCCGGTAGGCGAAGCCCTCCTCCGTCCCGGCGCCCCCGTCGTGAAGCTCGTCTGGGAAAAGGATGTGGACCTGCCCGCGCCCGCAGTACCGGCGTGCCCCGCGATAGAAGAAGGTCTGCACGCCGCGAAGCGTGATGCCGACGGCGTAGGTGTCGTGACGGTGGAGGGCGAAGGCCGCACCCGTGAAGGAGGCCGCGAGACGTTCGATCCCGGTGCCGCTCCCGGTGATCGCGATGCGGCCCAGGCGGTCGAGCAGGCCCTCCGGGCACCCGCACGATCGTTCCAGACCAGACCCGTTCGGTCGATCTACCGTCTCCCCCGCGGACGTCTCCGGAGGGGAGCGGCGGGCTTGGCGCAGGTCTCTGTCGATCATGGGGGCGCCCTTTTCGTGCTGATCCTGACCGGCCTGGCGGTAATGGGAAGCCCCGGCCCGTCCACGGTGAGCATGACGGCGGTCGCGGCCGCCTACGGCGCGAGGCGCGCGCTGCGCCACTTTCTCGGCCTCGTGGCAGGAACCACGATCGTCCTCCTGGCCGTCGCAGGAGGCCTCGTGTCGCTGCTTCTGTCGGCGCCGGGCGCGGCGCCGGTCCTCCTCGCGGCCTCGACCGGTTACCTGTGCTGGCTCGCGTTCAGGATCGCGACCGCGCCGCCCCTGTCGAAAGCGGGCCGGCCCGTCGGCGTCCCCTCTTTCGCCGGCGCCTTCCTCCTCGCCGTCGGCAATCCGAAGGCCTACGTGGCGATCGCGGCGGTCTATGCGATGCCGCTCGGGCTCGCCTCTCCGGCGGCGGATGCGATCGCGAAGCTCGCCGTCCTGAGCGTCCTCGTCGTGGCGATCCATGCCGCGTGGCTGCTGGCGGGGGGCCTCCTGTCCCGCCTCCTGACCGATCCGACCGCCTCCCGCCGGTTCAACCTCCTGTCGGCGAGCGCTCTCGTTCTCGCGGTGCTCGCGGCCGTCCTGGCCTGAGATCGGGCCCGCGCCGGCCTGCGGGTTTCAGTCCGGTCCGCCGCTCGGACCGGCGACGACCTTCGGGCGCCGCGCGGCCTGCGTGAGACCGTCGTAGCCCCAGGACTCCGCGGGCACCTCGTCCACGACCACGTACGTGGCCTGCGGCAGCGATCGGCCGAGCTCCGCCCGCAGCAACTTCGCCGCCTCGGCCACGAAGGTCGCCTTCTGCTGCGGGCTGTTGGTGCCCGCGGTGACCGTGACCACGAGGTGGGCGCCGACCGGGATTGGCGCTCCGCCGACGGCCCAGGCACCGGCGGGGACCTGCTCGACGAGGACCGCGGTGAGGCGCGCCTCCTTCGCGAGGATCGTCGCGATCAGCTCCGGGAGGCCCACCCGCAGGCGGGGGAGGAACCGCGGCTCCTCGGGCGCGCCGAGCAGTCGGAGATGGGCGAAGGGCACTGGAGAACTCCTCTGGCGAGAGACCGTCAAGGCCAGCCGCCGGTGAACCCGACCACCTGGCCCGTGGTGAAGGGCGACTTGCCGGACGCCAGAAAGGCGATCAGCGCGCCCACTTCCGCCTGCTGTCCGAGCCGGCCGAACGGCACCGCCCGGGCCACCGTCTCGCGGCCCGCCGGGTCGTCGACGAAGCGATGGCGCGGGTAGTACATTTCGCTCTCGAGATAGTTGGGCGCGACCACGTTGACCTGAACGCCGAACGGCGCCGCCTCCTTGGCGAGGGCCTTCCCGAAGGCCGTGGCGGCGGCCCGCAACGCGGTCGGCGCGGCGAAGCCGGGCTCGGGGCAGAACTCCCTGGCGGAGGTCACGAAAACGAAGGCGCCGCGCCGGCGCTCCCTGAAGGCGGGCAGGAACAGCTGCGCGAGCCGGATGGGCGCGAGCACGAGTTGCGCGAAGGCGTCGCGCAGGTCCCACAGGTCGATCGCATCGAACTCCGTCCGCGTGATCGGGTGGACGGCGTTGAGCACGATCGCGTCCGGGAGGTCCCAGCGGTCGACCACCTCGCGATGAACGTCTTCAGGCGAGAGCGCCGCGATCGCCCGGGCACGCGGGCGCGCCCGATCGAACGCGGCCCGTGCCGTCGGATCGCCGAAGGTCGGATCGTGGCAGACGACCACATGGCCCTCGCCGAGCAGCGCTTCGAGCGCGCCCGGCCCGGCGTATTGGGTGGCGTTGGTCAAGAGGACGAGCGTCACCGCAATCCCTCCGCGGCGCGACAATGTCCCGGTGGTCGGGCTTGCCGCGGCGAAAGTGATGATACATTTCTCGGACCTGGCCGTAAATCTGATACGCCGATGGCCGGCGGATGAGACATTCGCGCGCGCCGAATGCTCGATGAGCGACAACGTCGCCGCGCTCCGTCCGGAGGTCACGTTCGTCCGCCCCTGCAATCTTTGTCCGCACATGAAGAGAATTACGCTGACGAACATTCGGCGGGCTCTCGCGGAGATGCGCCACGAGGTGACCGTCCCTGCCGAAACCGTCGTGAAGGCCCGCCGCGCCCTCGAGCGCATGATCGCGGTGGGGTGACACCGATGCCCCTCGTCCACCCCTCGCTCGCGCTCGCCCTCGAGCCGCTGGCCCGCGCCGCTCTGGCCGAGGACCTCGGCGGGGCCGGCGACATCACCACCGACGCGGTGATCCCCGCGGGAACCCGTGCGAGCGCCGCGATCGTGGGCCGTCGGTCCGGGGTGCTCGCCGGCTCGGCTATCGCCGAGATCGTGTTCCGCCTCTGCGATCCGGGGCTCGACATCGTCTCGCTCCGGGAGGACGGCGACGCCATCCCCGCCGGGAGCCCGGTCCTGCGGATTTCGGGCGACGCCCGCTCGATCCTGACGGCGGAACGGACGGCCCTCAATTTCCTCTGCCGGCTGTCCGGCATCGCGACCGCCACCCATGGCCTGGTTCGCGCCGTTGCGGGCACGCGGGCGCGCATCGCGTGCACCCGGAAGACCACGCCCGGCCTGCGGGCGCTCGAACGCGCCGCGGTGGTGGCGGGCGGCGGCATCGGGCACCGGTTCGGGCTGCACGACGGAATCCTCATCAAGGACAACCACATCGCCGCGGTGGGCGGGATCCGGCGCGCCGTCGCGAGGGCCCGGTCGAACGTTGGCCACATGGTCAAGATCGAGGTCGAGGTCGATTCGCTGGAGCAGCTCGAGGAGGCGCTCGGGGCCGGGATCGATGCCGTCCTCCTCGACAACATGGGGCTCGACGAGCTGCGGGAGGGCGTGCGGATCGTCGGCGGACGAGTGACCGTCGAGGCTTCCGGGTCCATCACACGCGAGAACGTAGCCGGGGTCGCAGCCACGGGCGTGGACGTGATCTCGGTCGGCTGGATCACGCACAGCGCCCCCGCGCTCGACCTCGGCCTCGACCTCGCAGCTCCGTGACCGTCCCGAGCGGCCGCAGCACCCGCCGGCGCTGCGGAGGAGCCGTGGTCGACGCCCATGATGAAGAGTTCTCATCACCGTGGGGGTGCGACGCGGTTGCGGACCGCACCGCTCTCGACCCAACCTCCGGGCCACCGAACCGGAGGCCCCGATGCCCAACGTGCTTCGCGAGAACGTCGACGGCACCGCCGTCCTGACCTTCAACCGTCCCGAGAAACTCAACGCCCTCGATTACGCCACCCTCGACGAGCTCTCCGGCCATCTCGACGACATCGAAATCGATCCGGCGACCCGCGTCGTCGTCCTCACCGGCGCGGGGGATCGGGCCTTCAGCGCCGGGGCCGATATCGGCGGCTTCGCCGGAAGCGTCGAGCGCGGGGTCGAGGCGGCCCTGCGCGAGTTCGTCCGCCGCGGCCAGCGCCTCACGAGCCGTATCGAGACCTATCCGAAGCCGATCGTCGCCGCGGTGAACGGGATCGCCTTCGGCGGTGGCTGCGAGATCACCGAGGCGGCCCCGCTCGCCATCGCGAGCGAACGGGCGCAGTTCGGCAAGCCGGAGATCCGCCTCGGCTTCCCGCCGCCGTTCGGCGGAACGCAGCGGCTGCCGCGCCACGTCGGCCGCAAGCGCGCCCTCGCGATGATCCTGACCGGCGATCCGATCCCCGCCCGGGAGGCGGCGGCCATCGGCCTCGTCAACAAGGTCGTGCCGCACGACGAACTCCTGGCGGAGGCGCATGCGCTTGCCCGGCGCATCGCCCGGCACTCGCCGCTCGCCGTGGCGGCCTGCCTCGCGAGCGTCACCCGCGGGATCAACCTGCCGATCGACGAGGGCCTCGCGGTCGAGGCGGCGCAGTTCGGGCGGATGGTCCCGACCCGGGACATCCGGGAGGGCATCGCCGCGTTCCTCGAACGACGGGAGCCGGCCTTCAGCGGCGTCTGAAGACTTGCGCGAGGCTCGGCCATGAGCGCCTTCGCGGTTCGGAGCGGTGGGACGGAAGACGTCGATGCCGTCGCGAGGCTCCACGTCGCCGCGTGGGTCGAGACCTATACCGGGCTTCTGCCGGACACCGTGCTGCAGGAGATCTCGATCGCGGGGCGGACGGCTCTGTGGCAGCGGGTCCTCGCGGATTCCCGCTCGGCGGTCCTCGTCGCCGAATGCGCCGGCGCGCTCGCCGGGTTCTCCGCTTGCGGGCCGCAACGGTCCGAGGCGCTCGCGCAGCAGGGCTACGATGGGGAGATCACCGCCATCTACGTGCTTCGGCGCTTTCAGAGACGAGGAATCGGCCGCGCGCTCATGGCGGCCGCCGCCGAGGCCCTGGGCATGCGCTCGTTCAACGCCGCGGCGCTGTGGGTGCTCGACCGGAACGAGCAGGCGCGCCGCTTCTACGAGCGTCGCGGCGGGGTCGTGGTCGGCACGCGAACCGATTCGGTCGGCGGCGTCGTCATCGGCGAGGTGGCCTATGCCTGGCGCGACCTGGAAGCGTTGCGTGCGAGCGGTTGAACCCCGGTTGCGGTTCCGGCGCCGATCGGCGATTGTATCCCTCGGCTCACACTCCAAGGGTCTTTCGTGCCGTCTCGCGCCGCTGCGGCCGATACATTCCGACTGGCGGAAACCGGCGAGTCGCTGCACGAGCGCATCGCGGACGCGATCGAGTCGGCGATCGCCGAGGGCCGCTACGGTCCCGGCGAGCGGCTGCCTCCCCACCGCGCGCTCGCGCGCGGCTTCGACGTGGCGATCGGAACCGTGACCCGCGCCGTCGACCTCCTGGCGCAACGCGGCCTCGTGCGCGGCGAAGTCGGGCGCGGCACCTTCGTCTTGAACGTCCATCCGAGTTCGAGCCCGGGCGAGATCGTCGACCTGTCGACCAGCGCGCCGCCGCGGCTTCTCGAGCCGGACGTGATCGCCGCGGCGGCCGCGCGAGCGGCACGCGCGGCGCTCGATCTCCCGACGGGCGGCTATGCCGACGTCACCGGGCCTCGCGCCAGTCGCGAAGCGCTCGCCGATTGGCTCACGCGGACGAGGCTCCCGGCCGACGCCGACGACCTCGTCGTCTGCGTCGGTGCGCAGCACGCGCTCACGCTCGCCTTCGCCGATGTCGCGGAACGAACGGCGGCGATCGCCGCCGAGCCCGCGACATTCCCGGGGGCCATCGCCGCCGCCCGCGCCCTCGGCCTGACTCTGGTCCCGGTGCCGGTCGACGAACACGGGATGGTCCCCGACGCCCTGGATGCCGCCCTGCGCGAGAAGGGCGTCGGCGCCCTCTACACCATGCCGACGGCGCACAATCCGCTCGGGTTCGACACCCCCCCGGAGCGATTGCGCGCGCTCCTCGATGTCTGCGCGAGGCACCAGGCGCCGATCGTCGAGGACGACGTCCACGCCCATTTCGGCGGCGCCGGCAGCCTCGCCTACAAGGCGCTCGCGCCGGACCTCGTCTACTACGTCAACGGACTGTCGAAGGCGCTCTCGCCCGCCTTGCGGATCGGCGTGCTAGTCCCGCCGGCCCATCGGCGCCCGGCGATCGCGGAGCGCGTTCGGGCGGAGCTCTGGGCCGCCCCGCCGATCGCGGTCCTGACGGCGACCGAGCTTCTGCGCGACGGCGCGGACCGCCGCGCCCTCGCGGGGCTGCGGGAGGAGGCCTCCATCCGCGCCCGGATCGCCGCGTCGGAGCTGAATCTGCCCGGGCTCGCGGACCGGCCCGCGCCCCACGTGTGGATCGGGATGCCGCTGACGAAAGCCGAATGGGTCGCCCGCCGCGCGCTCGAGAGCGGGGTCCGGATCACGCCCCCCGCGACCCCCATCCTCGACCCGTCCCTCGCCTCCGGCATCCGGCTGTGCATCCAGGCGCCGCCCGAGCGGCGCGCCTTGATGAGGGCCCTGCGGGTGGTCGGTCGCCTGCTGCAGGAGCCGGAGGGATTCGTGGTCTGAACCGCTTGCGCGCGCAGGATCTCCGGCGCACGGGTCGGGCCGGACTCGAAGCGGGTCAGGTTCGGACGAGACTCGAGGGGGGCCGGGCTCGATCGCCGGAACCGCTGCAGCCGAAGCCGCTCGCGAACGGGATCCCGCCGAGCACGGCGAGGGCGCCCGTCCGTTTCAGGGCCGCGCCGCCCGCCGGGCCGAGTTCCACCTCCCAGAGGAGGCCGGCCCGGCCGATCGGCACCGCCCCGGCGGCGAGGATGGCGTGGACCGGATCGTCGAGCCGCGGCGGGAACAGGGCGAAAGCCCTGCCCGCGGCCGGCGGCGGCGCCGTCGCCAGCACCGCCCCCATGAGCACGAGCCAGGCCCCGAGCGCCGCGACGGCACCGGCGAGGGCGAGGCCGTGCCGGCCGGTCATGCCGCCGCCTCCGCGAAGCGGGGCGCCGGGCGCTCGACGATCGGCAGGTGGATCAGCGCGGCGGCGAAGGCGAGCGCGACCGTCATCCACCACACGATCAGATACGAGCCCGTCGTCTCGAACAGCATGCCCCCGAGCCAGACCCCGAGGAAGGACCCGATCTGGTGGCTGAAGAACACGATCCCGAACAGGGTGCCCATGTAGCGGGTGCCGAACATGACCGCGACGAGCCCGGAGGTCGGCGGCGCCGTCGACAGCCACAGGATGCCCATGCTCGCCGCGAACAGCATCAACGTGGTCGGCGACAGCGGCAGGGTGATGAACAGGATCGTGACGACGCCGCGCCCCGCGTAGATCCAGGACAACAGGTACTTCTTGCTGTGCTTCGTCCCGATCACGCCGGCGAAGTAGGCCCCGAAGACGTTGAAGAGCCCGATCACGCCGATCGCCCAGGCGGCGAGGGTCGGGCTCACCCCGTGGTCGCTGAGGTAGGCGGGCATGTGGATGGTGATGAAGGCCAGCTGGAAGCCGCAGACGAAGAACCCGGTCACGAGGAGGACGTAGCTCGTATGGCCGAATGCGGCGCGCAGCGTCGTCGCGAAATCGAGTTCAACCTCCTGCGCCGCGGGTGCCGCGCCCTTCGCGCCCGCGAAGGCGCTGGCGAGGAGGGGCACGGTCGCGGCGAGCCCGGCGAGGAGGAGCGCCGCCACCTGCCATCCGTAGACGACGATCAGGGCCTGGCCCAGGGGCACGACGAGGAACTGCCCGAGCGACCCCGCCGCCGCACCGAGCCCGAGCGCCCACGAACGCCGCTCCGGCGGAACGATCTTGCCCAGCGCCGCGAGCACGGTGATGTAGGAGGCGCCGCCCATGCCGAGCCCGACCAGGACCCCCGCGCTGAGATGCAGTTCGCCGGGCGTCGAGCTGTAGGCCATGAGCGCGAGCCCCAGCGCGTACATGATGCCGCCGCCGGCCATCGCCCTCGCGGGCCCGTAGCGGTCCGCGATCATGCCGCCGATCGGCTGTCCGATGCCCCAGGCGAGGTTCTGGATCGCCATCGCGAGCGAGAACACGTCGCGGCTCCAGCCCTGCGCCGCCGAGAGCGGATCGGTGAACAGGCCGAAGGCGCTGCGCAGCCCGAAGGTCAGGAGCGAGATGCAGCACCCGCACAAGACGATCAGGACGAGCGGGTTCGCGGAGGCGCGGAGCGCGGCCGGTTTCGCTGCCGTGGTCATCGGTCACCTCGCAAGGCGTCGCGGCGGGGCCGCGCACGCCGGCTGTCGGACGAGGGCGCCGGGAGCGCGCCCCCGGGGTTGTCTCAAGGCCGCATGCCGCCGCTCGTGCGCGGCACCGACGCCCTCGGCTCGCCGGCGCGCACGATCGGCAGCGGCCGCAGGTTCACCGGAGCGGGCGGGCGAAGCTGCGGGAGCGACCGGCCGTTCGGGTCGTATTTCTCGCCGCGAGCGCTGGCGTCGGCGACGTGTCCGATGTCGCCCGGCTTCAGGCCGATGTCCTTCAAGGTCCGCTGGTCGAGGCCGAGGAGTTCGTCGAGCGCCGCCCGTCGCCGGCGCCAGTGCAGGAACGCCCGCCACAACGATCCTGCAACGCCCGCGGCGGTCATCGTCACCCGCAGCACGAATCGCCGCAACAGTCCCCGGAACAAGGCGGTCCGGGCTCTCCGGATGGAGAGGTCGTCGTAAGCTTTCCATCGATTCCGCATGATCGTTCTCTCGATCGTCTTCAGGAGTTGGCGCGTTTGTTCTTGCGCTGACACACATGCTCGCGCTCATGCGGGCTCCTGACGAGCGAGATCGATCGATGTGCAAGTGACTCGAAGTCATGTCGGACGAGCGGGTTCTGTCCCGGCGCGGCCGAAGGCTGGGGTTCTGTCCCTGAACCATCGAACCTCATCGAAGCTGCGTGCGATTTTCATGCGCGCGCGTGAGTGCGGCTCACGCGACAGGCGGGCGCGCGGCGGCTTTGCCTTTCCCAAGCGACTGCGACGGCTGACGATTTCCGCAGAAACCGCCCGCGGCGGTCACCTCATGCGAAGCCCGCATGGCGCCGCCGCCGTCCGGCTATCGACCGGACCGCTCCGTCCCGAGATACTGGGCGAACGCCATCGGAGTGCCCCATGCCGCTTCGACTTCCACCGCTCGCGTCGCTGCGCCTGTTCGAGGCGGCGGCGCGCCACCAGAGCTTCAAGTTCGCCGCCGAGGAGCTGAACCTCACGGCGAGCGCGGTCAGCCACGGGGTGTCGTCGCTCGAGAGCGCGCTCGGCGTGAAACTGTTCAAGCGCAGCGCCAACCGGGGGGTCAGCCTGACCCCGGCGGGGCGCCACTACCTGCCCTACGTGTCCGAGGCCCTGTCGATGATCGCGGTCGGCACGCAGCGCCTGCCCGGGCGCCGGACCGACCGCCGCGTGGCGGTGAGCGTGGCACCGACCTTCGCGCTGCGCTGGCTGATGCCGCGCCTGCCCGCCTTCACCCGGCTGCATCCGGGCATCCGGATCACCCTCGACACCTCGCACCGGCAGATCCTTTTTCCACTCGACGGCTTCGACGTCGCGATCCGGATGGGGTCCGGCGAGTGGCCCGGCGTCGAGTCCCACGCCCTCTTCGCCGAGCGCCTCGTGCCGGTCGCGGCGCCGGCCTATCTCGCGTCGCGCTCGGTCGGCGGGACCCTCGACTGGTCACGCACGACGCTCCTGCACGTCACCTCCATCGGCAACAACTGGAACGCCTGGCTCGAGCAGGCGGGGCTCGACCTGCCGCTCGGGCAAGGATTCCAGTTCGACACGATCGAGCTGGCGCTCGCGGCGGCGGCGCAAGGGCTCGGCGTCGCCATGGGGCACCTGCCCCTCGCCCGCGACGATCTCGAATCGGGGCGCCTCGTCGCCGTCTCGCCGGTCGTCGCCGCGGGGAGCACCTACTGGCTCGTCGGCACCTCGGGCGAGGAGACCCGGACCGAGGTGCGGGCGTTCCGGCGGTGGGTCCTCGAGGAGGCGGCGAAGGACGCCGCCCCGCCCACGGCGCCGCCGGCGCGGCTGATCGCCTGACGCGGCGGGGTCTCGTTGGGGAGCCGATGCGCACCGTGCCTTACGTGACCGTCGACGTGTTCACCGAGGAGCGCTTCGGCGGCAACCCGCTCGCGGTCGTCACCGACGGGCGAGGACTGACCGACGCCGAGATGCAGGCGCTCGCGGCGGAGTTCAACTACTCCGAGACCACCTTCGTGCTGCCGCCGGACGATCCGGCCCGCACGGCGCGGGTGCGCATCTTCAATCGGACCCACGAGATGCCCTTCGCGGGCCACCCGAACGTCGGCACCGCCTGCGTCCTCGCGGGAATGGGGCGCGACAGGGCCGGCCTCCTCGTCTTCGAGGAGGCGGCGGGCCTGGTCGAAGTCCGGGTCGAGCGGGATGGCGCGGGCACCGTCGCGAGCGCCACCATCGCCGCGCCGCAGCCGCTGTCGCTCGGCGTCGAGCTGCCCGTCGACGGCGTCGCCGCCTGTCTTGGCCTCGCGGCCGAGGAGATCGACGTCCGGGCGCACCGGCCGGTCGTCGCCTCGGTCGGCGTCACCTTCGTCC
>DATLFZ010000412.1:0-4277 GCA_035540795.1 Beijerinckiaceae bacterium
GACGAGGACCTTGTTGCCGACCTCCGGCACGTCGGCGGCGTAGAAGCCGTGGGCGATCGAGATCGACAGGATGCCGTCGCGGCCCTCCATCGCCATCAGCCGGTCCACGAAGGCGCGGCCCTTCGGGTGGCTCGTCATGAAGCCGGCGTCGAGGGTGCGGCAGTCGAACAGGCCGGCGACGGGCCGGATCTCGCGGCGAGCGGCGCGCAGGGCGAGGTCGACGAGGTCCTCGGCCCGGGCCAGGAAGTCGGTGTGCGGAAACTCCTTGAACAGGACGATGAGGTCCACCGCCGCCACCCGCTTTTCCGTCAGGTGGCAGTGCATGTCGTGCTCGCACCCGACCACCGCGTCCGGCCCGACGATGGCCCGGGCGCGGGCGAGGAGGTCGCCCTCGCAATCCTCGTAGCCGTCGGCGACCATGGCCCCGTGCAGGCCGAACAGGGCGACGTCGACCGGCATGGCCGCCTCGAGCTGGCCGAGGATCTCGTCGCGCAGGCTCTCGTATGCTTCCCGCGAGACGAGCCCCGCCGGCTCGGCCCAGGTCGAGGTGCCCTCGATCAGCGTGAAGCCGTCGCGCGCCGCCCGGCGGCGGGCGGCGACGACCGGGGCCGAGCACAAAGTCGGGGTCTCGGGGTGCTTCCCCGGAGGGGCGTAGAAGGCGCGCTCGAAGGCGGCGCGGTCGACCGGCAGCGGCGAAAAGGTGTTGGTCTCGGTCGCGAGCGACGCGACGAACATCCGCATGGACGGCTTCGGGACGCCCCGCCTTCCCCCGTCCCTTGTTCGTTGCCGGGACGTGCGGGGATGATCGGGGGCGGCATCCACCCTGTCAACGGGCTGTTCCGTCCCCGGAGGGGCTCCGCGCGGCCTTGCTCCGGTCACCGGGCGGCCATAGCCTCCCCGCGGCCGCTCAAGGCCGACGGACGGCCGCATGAGCCCCCGCATCCTCCTCGCCGGCCTGTTTCACGAGACGCACACCTTCGTCGAGGAGGTGACCGGCGCGGATCAGGTGCGGGTGCGGCGCGGCCCCGCGCTGCTCGACCGGCGCGGCGACGGCTCCACCGTCGACGGCTTCCTGTCGGTGGCGGCGCGGCGCGGCTGGGAGGTGGTGCCGTCGATCGAGGTCGGGGCCATGCCCTCCGGCACCCTCGACCACGCGGTGTTCGAGGCGTTCTGGGAGGCCTTCGCGGCCGACGCCCGCGCGGCCGGGTCGCTCGACGGCGTGTGGCTGTCCCTGCACGGGGCCATGGTCACGACGGAGGAGGTCGACCCGGAAGGGGAGTTTCTGGCTCGCCTGCGCGCCCTGCCGGGGTTCGCGGCCCTGCCGGTCTTCGGCGTCTTCGACCTCCACGCCGCCTTCACGCCGCGGATGGCGCGCCACGCCGACGGCCTCGTCGCGTACCGGGAGAACCCGCACGCGGACGCCCGCGAGGCCGCGGTCCGCTCGGCCGAGCTCCTGGCCCGCGCCCTCGACACGGGCGTGCGGCCGCGCATGCTCACCCGCACGCTGCCGATCGTCTGGCCGCCGACCGGCACCGGAACGGCGGATTCCCCCATGGGCGACCTCGAAGCGGCGGCCCGGGCGATCGAGGCCGACCCGGCGGTCTGGGCGGCGAACGTGGTCGCCGGCTATTCCTTCGCCGACACGCCCGACACCGGCGTCTCGGTCTCCCTCGTCACGACGGGCGATCCGGCCGACGGCGAGCGCCATCTCGACCGCCTCGCCGCCATCGCCTGGGAGAACCGGCAGGCGGGGATTCCGCGGGAATGGGACCTCAAGGCGGCCCTCGACGACGCCCTCTCCCGGCGGCTCGCAGGGCCGGTGGTGATCGTCGAGCCCGCCGACAACATCGGCGGCGGCGCCCCCGGAGACTGCACGACGATCCTGCGCGCCTTCCTGCACCGGCGCCTCGACCCCGCGGCGGTGGTGATCGCGGATCCGGCGGCGGTGCAGGCCCTCGCCGGCGCGAGCCCGGGGGACCGGGTGGCGCTGTCGATCGGCGGCAAGGGCAGCCGGCTCGATCCCGGCCCGGTGGCGGTCGAGGCGGAGCTCGTGTCCCGCTCCGACGGGCGGTTCACCCTGGAGGACCGGCAGAGCCACCTCGCCGCCTCGCAGGGCGTCGCCATCGACATGGGACCCTGCGCGACCGTCCGCGTCGGCGGCGTGTCGATCCTTCTGACCTCGCGCAAGACGCCGCCCTTCGACCTTGCCCAGCTGCGCTCGCAGGGCATCGCGCCCGAGACCCTCGCCTTCGTCGGCGTCAAGGCGGCGGTCGCGCACCGGCGCGCCTACGATCCGATCGCGGCCGCGAGCTACACGGTCGCGACGCCCGGCCCCTGCGCGAGCGACCTCGCCCGCCTGCCGTACCGCCGCATCCGCCGCCCGGTCTTCCCGCTGGATCCCTGAGCGCCCGGACAGCGTCCGCGCTGTTGCTTGATCGCCCGTCGAAGCTTCCGCTACCCTCCTCAGGCGACGGAGCGATCGCGCTCCAGACGAGGGCCGGGACATGGGCGATCTGACGAGACGCGGATTCTTGGGCGGCGCGGCGCTCGGGGCGGCCTTCCTGCCGCTCGGCCGCGGGGCGGTCGCGCAGGGGCAGCGCGGACCCCTCAACGTGTTCGCCCACCGGGTCCACCAGACGGTCGCGACCGGCAGCCAGGGCGGGGACATCGCCAAGGCCTGGGCCGACGCGAACGGCATCCCGGTGCAATGGGCGACCTTCGACACCGGCCCCCTCCAGGAGCGGCTGTTCCGGGAGGCGTCCCTCGGGGAGACCAGCGTCGACGTCGGCTTCCTCCTCAACACCCAGGCGGTGCCGCGGGCGACCACCCTGTTCGAGCCCCTCGACGAGTACCTGCAGCGCGACCCGATCGAGGACTGGAACGACGTCTTCGAGGGCCTGCGCGACGGCATGCGGGTCGGCGGCCGGCTCGTGGCGGTGCCGTTCAGGCACGCCTCGTCGGGGCTGCACTACAACGAGGCGATCCTCGCCGAGCGGGGCTTCTCGAAGCCGCCGGCCACGATCGAGGAACTGATCGAGATGGCGAAGGCCTGCACCTTCCGCCGCCCCGACGGGACGCCCGTGGTCGGCTTCCTCACCCCGGGCCTGACCTATCCGAACGTGATCGACGTCGCCCGCGCGTGGGACGGGGACTTCGTCACCCGCGACTACAAATGCGCGGCCGAGGGGCCGGGAATGATGAATGCCATCAACATGTTCCGGACCCTGTTTCAGGCCGGCGCCTTCCCGCGCAACTTCGCCAGCATCAACACCGAGGAGGTGAACGTCTGGATGCAGCAGGGCCGGGCCGCGTTCTGCCTCAACAGCATGGGCCGCAATCGCATCTACAACGATCCCGAGAAGAGCCGCTTCCCCGGCAGGATCAAGACGATCGCGGTGCCCGCCTCCGAGAGCCTCAAGGGCAAGTACGACGTGGCGCCCGCCAAGGTCGAGTTCTGGGGCCTCGCCATCCCGAAGAACGCGCGCCGCAAGGACCTCTCCTGGAGCTTCATCAAGGCGATGCTCACCAAGCAGAGCACGCTCGCGGCGGCCCTCAACGGCAACGGTCCGGTGCGCAACTCGACCTACGACGATCCGAAGTTCGCTTCGACCGTGCCTTACGCGGAGGAGGAGCGGCGGGTGCTCAAGGTCGGGCGGGTGCCGCTGCCCGCCTTCGACGAGGCGACCCGGGCCGGCGACTACTTCAAGGAGGAGGCGGAGGCCGCCGTCCTCGGACTGAAGCCGGCGCAGGAGGCGATGGGATCCCTGTGCAAGCGCGTGACGCCGCTCCTGCCCTCATGAGCGCGGGCGCGGCGCGCCCCGTCGGCCCGGAGGGCGCACCGGCGATCGCCCCTGATCCGGCGACCGGCCTGCCTCGCCTGCCGCTCGCGCGGCTGCCGACCCCTCTCGAGGGGGCGCCCCGGCTCGCAGCCGCCCTCGGCCTGCGCGCCCTCTTCGTCAAGCGGGAGGACCTCTCGGGCTACGCGCTCGGCGGCAACAAGCTGCGCAAGCTCGACTACATCCTCGCCGATGCGCTCCGCGCGGGGGCCGACACCCTGATCGGCACCGCGGGGGCGCAGTCGAACTTCTGCCGCGCGCTCGCCGCCGCCGCGGCCAAGACGGGTCTGGGCTGCCGGCTCCATCTGCGCGCGCAGGCGCGCCCGCCGCTCCAGGGCAACCTCCTGCTCGACCACCTGTTCGGGGCGCAGGTCACGTTCACCTCCCGGACCGACCCGTGGGACCCGGCGATCGCCGACGAGCTCGGTGGCATCGCGGAGG
>DATLFZ010000413.1:0-10402 GCA_035540795.1 Beijerinckiaceae bacterium
TGGCCGAGGCGGTCACCCGGATCGCGGACCACGATCTCGACGAGGTGGCGGATCGGGAACTCCAGATCCTGGACGAGGGTGCGCTGCGTGCCGACCACGACGGCGCCGTTGATCGCCTCGATGAGGTCGGGCCGGATCCGCTCGCCGGGATAGGCGCCGATCCCGCGGCCGTCCGCCGCCACGTAGTCCCCCGCCCGGAAATGGAAGCCGAGGAAGAGGTCGTTTTCCGCCGCGATCGCGACGAGGCGCTCGAACTCGATCGCCTGGACGTAGCCGGCGATGGTCGGTCCGAAATAGCGCGCCCGGTCCGCGAAGTCCGCCGGCAGGACCTGCTCCGGATCCTCGCCGTCCTCGGGAGCGAGGGGCCGGAGCTCCGCCTGCGCGCCGTCGAGCTCGCGGCCGACCCGCTCGATCACGACCTCGGCGAACAGCGAGCGCGACAGCGCGTGGATGAAGAACACCAGCATCCCGACGCTGACGAGCGAGAGGGCGATGGCGATCGTGACGCTCGCGTAGGGGAAGAGACCCTCCTGGCCGCGCCACCCGACCGCGGACAGGACCAGCAGGCAATAGACGATCGTCGTCACGAAGGTGCCGAGCACGACCTGCGTCGCGAGGCTGCCCATGAAGTTGCGGACGAGGCGCGGCCCGAACTGCCGGGCCGCCAGGGTGAGCACGACCATGGTGATCGAGAAGACCAGGCTGGTCATCGTCATCATGGACTGCAGCAGGGTGGTCAGGATGGTGCGGGCGTCGTCGGGGCTCGCGACGTAGACCCAGCCCGGGACCGCGGTGTCGGTCCCGAGCGCCGCATCGAGGGCGAGGCCGGCGGCGGTCAGCCCGCCGCCGCCGATCAGGGTCATGACGGCGGGCACGAACCAGAGGCTGGTCCGGACATGGTCCCAGGTCGCGCGGACCCGTTCGCTCGGATGGCCCCGGCGCCTCATGTGCGCGGGCCGCGGGCGGCCGCCTTGGTCGGATCGGCACACATCGCGGGGCAAACGGCGGGGGGCGGATTCCGGTTGCCGCCGCTCACCCGTCGAGCAGCCGGGCGCCGAAATTCCGGGCCGGGTCCATCTCCGCCTCGAGCCGCCCGGTCGGCTCCGCCGCGGCGCCGCCCGTGCGCGGCAGGAAGCGACCGGAGCCGGGGGCGGCCAGCAGCTTGCCGCTCTCGACGATCGGCTGGCCGCGGCGGAGGACGACGACGGGCCAGCCCTGGACGGTGCGGCCGGCGTAGGGCGTGTAGCGGGTGCCGTCGTGGACCCCCTCGTCCGCGAAGGTGACCGTGGCGGCGGGGTCCCACACGGCGATGTCCGCGTCGGCCCCGATCGCGATCGCGCCTTTCCCCGGGAGGTCGTAGATCCGGGCCGGAGCGGTCGCGGTGAGGTCGACGAAGCGCTCGATGCCGAGGCGGCCCTTCGAGACCATGGCGTCGAAGAGGAGCGGCAGGCGCGCCTCGAGCCCCGGCATGCCGTTCGCGATCTGCTTGAAGGTGGGGCTTGCGCCGGCGGCGAGCTTGCCGCTCGCGTCGAAGGCGTAGGGGGCGTGGTCGGAGGAGACCGTCTGCAGGTCGCCGAGCGCGAGGGCGCGCCACAGCGCCTCCTGGTCGGCGACCGTGCGCAGGGGCGGCGAGCACATCCACTTGGCCCCTTCGAGTCCGGGCCGGTCGAGATCCTGCGAGGTCAGGAACAGGTATTGCGGACAGGTCTCGGCGAAGACCTTCAGCCCCTCGCCCCGGGCCCGGCGGATCGCCGCGGCGCCCTCGGCGGTGGAGACGTGGAACACCATCACCGGCTGGTCGACGAGGGCGGAGAAGGCGAACAGGCGCTCGAACGCCTCGCGCTCGGCGAGCCGGGGGTGGCTCGGGGCGTGGAACTTCGGCGCGACATGGCCGCGCTCCACGAGGCGGCGGCTCATCCAGGCGATCATGCCGTGGTTCTCGGCGTGCACGCAGACGAGCGCCCGGTTCTCGCGGGCCGTCGCGAGCACGTCGAGGAGGCGCTCGTCGTCGACCCGCAGCCGGTCGTAGGTCATGAACACCTTGATCGAGGCGTAGCCCTGCCGGATCAGGGCCGGCAGGTGGTCGCGCAGGGTCGCCTCCGTCGGGTCCGCCACGATCATGTGGAAGGCGTAGTCGACGCAGGCGCCCTTCCGGGCCAGCGCGGCGTAGTCCGCGACGACCCGGGTCAGGTCCATGCCGACATGCTGGGCCGCGAAGGCGATCACGGTGGTGGTGCCGCCGAAGGCCGCCGCCGCGGTCGCGCTCTCCCAGGTGTCCGAATTGACGATGCCCGCCGCCGAGAGCTGCTCGATGTGGCAATGCGCGTCGATCCCGCCGGGCAGGACGTACTTGCCCGAGGCGTCGATCTCGCGCCGCCCGGGCGGCAGGTCCCGGCCGATGGCCGTCACGACCTCGCCGGCGATGCCGAGATCGGCCGCGAAGGTGTCGCTGGCGGTCGCGACGGTGCCGCCCCGGATCACGGTGTCGAATTCCATGGGCATCCTCCCGTCCCTCACTGGACAGCGTCCGGCCGGCGGTTTCAATGGGCGCCGGGACCGTCGGGGGCAGGGATGGCGATCGTTCTGACCGTGCTCGGATCGCTCGCCCTCGTCGTCGCGACCGTGCTGATCCACTACGAGGTCCTGCGCGGCGCCTCGCTCCTGCTGCCCCGCCTCTCGATCCCGGTGCGCACACGCATCCTCGTCGCCATCGCGGCCTGTTTCGTGGCGCACCTCCTCGAGATCGGGCTCTACGCCGTGGTGTACTACGTGATGCAGGTCCGTTTCGGCATCGGCGTCCTCGCCGGCGAGACCGAGGGCAACTTCCTCGACTTCTTCTACTTCTCGATCACGACCTACACGACCCTCGGCGTCGGCGACCTCTTTCCCAAGGGGCCGATCCGGCTGATCAGCGGCATCGAATCCCTCAACGGCCTCGTCCTGATCGCCTGGTCGGCGTCCTTCACCTATCTCGCCATGGAGAAGTTCTGGGACGAGCACCGCCGGCGGCGGTGAGCGGGGCGGCTCGTCGCGCGATTGCGCCCGCAGCGGGGCGGTGCCATATGTTTCGCCAGGTTTCGCCGACAGGAGAACCGGCATGGCCGAACCAGGAGCACGGCGGTCCGACAGGCGGCGCAAGGCGCCCGCGCGTCCGGTCCGGGGGCGTCGCGCGGGAGAGCCGGGCACGCGCAGCCTCGCCTTCTTCGACGAAGGGGGACGGGTGGCCTTCGATCGCGTGACCGACCGCCTCGGTCTCACCCGCAGCCAGTTCGCAGAGACCCTCGGTCTCAGCGCGGAGACCTTGCAGCGGACGAGCCGGGCCCATGCGCCGCGCACGCAGGCCCGCGCCGCCGAGGCCCTCGAGATCATCGCCCGGGTCGCCGACTGGGCGGGCGGGGAGCGCCAGGCCCTCGCCTGGTACCGGGCCGAACCGATTCCGGCCTTCGGCGGCCGCACGGCCGAGTCCCTCGTCAAGGAGGGCATGGCCGGCGCGGTGCGCGACTATCTCGATCACGTCGCCACCGGCGGCTTCGCGTGAGGGTCCGGCGGGTCTGCTACCGCGCGCACGATCCCCGCTGGGCTTTCCTGCCCCTCTCCGGCGACGGCGCGGCCGCGAAGGGCGGCCGCTTCAACCCGAAAGGGGTTCCGGCGCTCTATCTCGCCTTCACGGTGATCGGCGCCCTGGTCGAGATGGGCCATGCGTTCGGGCATCGTCTCGACCCCCTCACGATGTGCTCCTACGAGGTCGACGCGGACGATGTGGTCGACCTGACCGATGCCGCCGAGCGTGCCCGGGTCGGAGCGGACCTCGCGGAGATGGGTTGCGCCTGGGCCTACGACACGGCGAAGGGGCGCACGCCCGCCTCGTGGATCCTCGGCGAGCGGCTCCGCCTCGGCGGCGCGGCCGGGATCCTCGTGCCGTCCTTCGCCCGCGGGGCCGGCCCCGACATGATCAACCTCGTCCTGTGGCGCTGGGGACCCGACCTTCCTTACCGGGTCACCGTCCACGATCCGAGCGGGCGTCTGCCGAAGAACCAGCTCTCCTGGGGATGAGAGCCGTCACTCCGGGGGGCGGGCGCCGGTCTGGCTGGCGATCGGCCCGTAATGCTCGATGCGGCGGTGACGGGCGAAGTCGAACACGGTCTCCTTGCCGAAGCGGGTCGCGTCGAGGTCGCAATCGTGGACCAGGAGGCCGTCGGCCTCGTGGTCGAGTTCGGCGACGATCTCCCCGTCCGGCGCGACGATGCAGGTGCCGCCCATCAGGTGGTGCCCGTCCTCGGTCCCGGCCTTGGCGACCGCGACCGCCCAGGTCGCGTTCTGGTAGGCGCCGGCCTGCATCGAGAGCCGGTGGTGGAACAGGCGCTTGCCGAGCGCCTCGCCGTCGCGCTGGGAATTCACGGAAGGGGTGTTGAACCCGACGAGGACGAGCTCGACGCCCTGCAGGCCGAGGACGCGCCAGGTCTCCGGCCAGCGCCGGTCGTTGCAGATGCACATGCCGACGACGCCGCCGAGCGTGCGCCAGACCGGGAAGCCGAGGTCGCCCGGCTCGAAATAACGCTTCTCGAGATGCTGGTGGCTGCGCTGCGGATCGTACTCCGCGTGCCCGGGCAGGTGCACCTTGCGGTACTTGCCGACGATCAGCCCGTCCTTGTCGACGAGGATCGCGGTGTTGAAGCGCCGCCCGTCCGGCGTCAGCTCCGCATAGCCGAACGAGATCGCCAGCCCGTGCGCGGCGGCGCGCTCGAACAGCGGGCGCGTCGCGGCGTTCGGCATGTCCCGCTCGAACCAGATGTCCGCCTCCGCGGGATCTTCGTGATGCCAGCGCGGGAAGAAGGTGGTGAGCGCGAGTTCCGGGTAGACGACGAGATCGGCGCCGGCGCCGGCGGCCTCGTCGAGGAGGTCGATCATGCGGGCGACGACCGCCTGGCGGGTCTCGTCCTTCTGGATCGGCCCGAGCTGGGCGGCGGCGACCCGGATGCGGCGCATGGGCGGTTCCTTCTTCCGCTCAAGGACAGCACGGGGCCGGCCCGGACTCAACCGCTCGCGGTCCGTCCCCGCGCGATCCTCGGGTCGCGCTCCGCGCGCCCGAGGATGAGGGGAGGCCCCGCCTCAGGCGGCGTCGGCGGCGGCGAGGCGGCGGTAGCGGTCGTAGCTGCGGCGCAGATGGACGCGCATGGCGGCGCGGGCGGCGGCCGGGTCGCCGGCCTCGACCGCCCGGCCGATCGCCCGGTGCTCGGACAGGACCCGGGCGAGGTAGCGCCGGCGTTCGCCGGGCTCGACCTGCGCGACGATGGAGCGGCGGGGGATGACGAGCCCGCCGAGGAAGCTCAGGAAGGAGGAGAAGTAGCGGTTGCCGGTGGCGTCGCCGACGGCGCAATGGAAGGCGTAATCCTCGTCGATCGCCGATTCGCCGCGCCCGATCGCCGTCTCGAACGCAGCGAGCGCCGCGCCGATCCGCGCGAGGTCGGCCTCGCCGCGGCGGGCGGCGGCGAGGCCCGCCGCCTCCGTCTCGACGGTGATCCGCAGCTCGAGCACCTGCATCACCTCGCCGATCGACTGCAGCCCGGCCGGGTCGATGCGGAAGGGTCGCCGGCGCAGGTCAGCGGCGACGTACATGCCCGAGCCCTGGCGCGCCTCGACGAGCCCCTCCGCGCGCAGGACGGCGAAGGCCTCGCGCACGACGGTGCGGCTGACGCCGAAGCGGGCCACGAGCTCCATCTCGGTCGGCAGGCGGGTGCCGGGAGACAGGGTGCCGGACAGGACCGCCTCGGTCATCCGCTCCACGAGCTCGCTCGCGCGGTTGCGCGGCGGGCCCAGCGGCCGGAACTGTGTCGCGAGGTCCATCCGCGGCCTCAGAAGTTGAAGAAACTCGGCACCGCGAGGGAGATGGCGGGGACGTAGGTGACGAGGGCGAGGACCGCGAGCATGGCGAGGTAGAACGGCCAGATCGTGCGCACGACCTGCTCCATCTTCACCCGCCCGACGGCGCAGCCGACGAACAGGACCGAGCCGACCGGGGGCGTCACCAGGCCGATGCCCAGGTTGACCAGCATGATCATGCCGAAATGCACCGGGTCGACGCCGAAGGACGTCACCACCGGCAGGAGGATCGGCGTGCAGATGAGGATCAGCGGCGCGAGGTCCATCAACGTGCCGAGACAGAGGAGCAGCAGGTTGATGAGCAGGAGGATGACGTACTTGTTGTCCGAGATGGTGAGGAAGAAGGCCGTCACCTTGGCCGGCAGCTGCATCAGGGCCATGATGTAGCCGAAGCCCGAGGCGAAGGCGATGAGGATCATGACCATGCCGACGGTCTTGACCGTGCGGTGGACGAGGAGCGGCAAGTCGCGCCAGCGGTAGTCCCGGTAGACCAGCATGGTGACGAGGAAGGCGTAGACGCACGCGACCGCGGCGGATTCGGTCGCCGTGAAGACGCCGCCCAGGATGCCGCCGAGGATGATCACCATCGTGCCAAGGCCCCACAGCGCCTCGACGGCGATCTTGACCGCCTGGCGGAAGGGCACCGGCTCGCCCTTCGGATAGCCCTCGCGCCGGGCGATGACGAGGCAGAGGATCACCAGCGACAGGCCGAGCAGCAGGCCGGGAATGAAGCCGGCGAGGAACAGGGCGCCGATCGACACGCCCCCGCCCGCGGCGAGCGAGTAGATCACCGCGTTGTGCGAGGGCGGGATCAGGATCGCCTGGACCGAGCCGGTGATGGTGACGTTGGTGGCGAAGACCCGCGGATAGCCCGCCTTCTCCATCTGCGGGATCATCACAGAGCCGATCGAGGAGGTGTCGGCGACGGAGGACCCCGAGATGCAGCCGAACATGCTCGAGGCGAGGATGTTGACGAGAGACAGGCCGCCCCGGATCGCGCCGACGAGGACGTTGGCGAAGGCGACGAGCCGGCGCGCCATGCCGCCCTCGGCCATGATGGCGCCCGCGAGCACGAAGAACGGGATCGCGAGCAGCGAGAACTTGCTGATCCCGTCCGAGATCTTGAGCATCACCGCCTCGAGCGGGATGTCGATCCAGAGGGCCCCGACGATCGCCGCCATGCCGAGCGCGTAGGCGACCGGCACCCCGATCGCGAGGAGCAGGAACAGGCTGCCGAGGAGGACGAGGGCTTCCACGGGCGTTCCCTCAGTTGGTCGAGACCGGCTCGCGATGGACGAAGGACGAGGGCGGGGGCGGGCCGATCCACACCAGCTCGACGAGGAACAGGAGGGTGATGGCGCCGCCGATCGGGATCGGCATGTAGCTGATGCCGGCCGACAGGAACGGGAACTCCGCGATCACCTGGTGCCAGGTCGTCTGGACGAGGAGGATGCCCCAGTAGACCATGAAGGCCGCGAGCAGGCCCATGAGCAGGTGGACCAGCCCGGCGCAGACCCGCTGCAGGACCGGCGGCACGCGCTCGACGACCATGGTCACCGCGATATGGGCGCCGGCCCGGTAGCAGGCGGCCGCGCCCAGAAAGGTGAACACGATCATCAGGAGCACGGCCATCGGCTCGGGCCAGGCGGAGCCCCGGTTGAGCACGTAGCGGGTGTAGACGCCCCACGGGATGACGAGGGTCATCACCGTGAGGCTCACGCCGGCGATCATCACGCAGGCGAGGTAGAGGGCCTCCATGGCCCTCGCATAGGCGGCCTTCATGGCCTTCGCTCCGGCGGGCGGAGCCGGCGCGCCCAGGCGCGCCGGCCGCGGTTCACTGCACCGCCTGGATGCGCTTCACGAGCTCGCTGTACTTGGCGCCGTACTTGTCCCAAACGGGCTTCACGGCGTCCTGGAACGGCTTCTTGTCGGTGAAGGTGACGACCTCGATGCCGGCCTTCTTGATCTTGTCCATGGCGGCGGCTTCGCGCTCGTCCCAGAGCTTGCGCTGCTCCTGCTGGGCCTCCCGCGAGAGCTTCATGATCAGGTCCTGGTCCTCCTTGGACAGGCCGTCCCACGAGCGCCGGGAGAACACCAGGATCTCCGGGATGATCAGGTGCTCGGTGAGGGAGTAGTGCTTGGCGATCGGGTAGTGGCCGAAGGAATCGTAGCTCGGCGGGTTGTTCTCGGCCCCGTCGACGACGCCGGTCTGCAGGGCGCTGTAGACCTGGTCCATGCCCATGGCGATGCCGTTGCCGCCCAGCGCGTTCATGGT
The DNA here is from genome assembly GCA_035540795.1 of Beijerinckiaceae bacterium. GTDB lineage: Bacteria > Pseudomonadota > Alphaproteobacteria > Rhizobiales > Beijerinckiaceae > JAJKJG01. Next base: position 8,156 of record DATLFZ010000413.1, read on the forward strand.
GTCGACGAAGATCGGGTTGCCCATCATGCGGATCTTGAGGCCGCGCAGGTCCTCGAGGCTGCGGATCGGGCGGACCTTGTTGTAGACGCTGCGCGCCCCCGCATCCATCCAGGCGAGGCCGATGAGGCGGGTCTGCGGGTTGTTGGAGATTTTTTCGAGAAGCTCCTTGCCGATGTCGCCGTCGATGACCTTGCGCATGTGGGCGACGTCGCGGAACACGAACGGCATGTTGAACACGTTGAGCTCGTCGACGATGGTGCCGACCGGCCCGACGCTGATGCGCGCGATCTGCAGGGCGCCGACCTGCGCCTGCTCGATCATCTCCTTCTCGCCGCCGAGCTGCATCGACGGGAACATCTGGATCGACAGGCGCCCGTTGGTCGCCTGTTCGAGCTTCTTGCCCATGCGCACGACCGCCTCGACGGTCGGATAGCCGAGCGGGTGCACGTCGCTCGCCTTCAGCACCATCTTCTGCTGCGCGAACGCGTCGCCCGGCAGCGCCGCGGCGGCGACCGCGAGCCCCGCCGCGAGCATGAGCGCCCGCCGCCCGATCTTCAGGGTGCCCGTCATCTGTCTCCTCCCGTAAGGTTTGTCGGCGGTTCCCGCGCCGTGAGCTTACGATCGGTCGGGCTGCCGCAACTGTCAAGATTCATCATATGACCTGACCGGGCGGCGGGGGCGGGACGGGCCGGCCGGGCCGGCGCCGTCCCCACCGGTCAGTTCGCGGCGAAGCAGTAGAACAGGCCGTTGCCGCCGGTCGAGCGCAGGGCCTCGTGGCTGCAGCCGCGGGAGCGATGCGAGGAGTTCCACGAGCGCGAGGGCTCGTCGTCGCCCAGGCCGACCCGGTCGTGGTGGCCGACCATGGCACCGCCGTCCCCGCTCGAGGTCCAGTTGCCGCAGGTCATGTCCTCCCCGGCCGGGAAGGCGGTGCCGTCCGGGCGCGAGCCGGTGAGGATGTCGTGGTGGTTCACGGAATCGCCGCGGCCGGGGACCATCTCGCCCTTTTCGGTGAGGGCGGTCTGCTTGGTCAGGTTGTTCGACCCGTGCAGCTCGTCCACGTCCTTGGCGATCTGGACGCCCTTGGCGTTGACCCAGGGGCCCTTGCCGATGCGGTCGCGGGCGTTGACCGCCGGCTGGCCGCCCGCCGGGCTCGCCGAGAGATAGGCCCGCCAGGTGGTGTTGGCCGCCCCCGCCGCCTTCGCGAGGGCGGTGCAATGGGCGTCGGCGCCGGCGAGGCCGCCGAGGTCCGCGCCCTTGCCGGGCCCGGCGCTGGTGACGAAGAAGCTGAGCGGCGCCTGCTGCGCCTGCGCCGCGCCGGAGAAGCCGAGGACGAGGGCCGCACAGGCGGCGATACGGACGGAGTTCATCGTTTCCTCCCGATGGGGAGCCGCAGGTTAGGGGCGGCGCACGCGGCGGGTGTTCAAAACCTTGTGCGCGCGAACCCTGGCGGAGCCCTCGTCCTCCTCGGGCGGCGCGCAGCGCCGACAAGACGATCGGGGGCGCCCCCGGCGTCGGGCGATCCTCGGATCTCGCCTTCGGCTCGCCCGAGGATGACGGGGTCGAGGGGATGACGGGTCCTGAAGAGGACGCGGTGGAGAGCGCCCGGAAGCGCGATGCGACCCGGCGTGAGCGCCTTCACCCCGGGCCCGGTTCGCCCCATATTGCGCCGATGCCCAAGGCCCCGAAGAAACCCCGGCTGTCGACCGGCAAGGCGACGAAGCCGGAGCTGAAGCCGCTCGATTCGCACCTCGCCGCGCTCCTCAACCCGGCCATCAACCGGGAGCGCGAGGGTCTTTCCGAGCGCCCGCAGCAGGCCTACGCCGCCGACCCGGTCGACATGGACCCGACGCTCGCGGCCCGGCTCGGCCTCGGCGAGGAGGGGTCCCTCGCCAGCGACGGGGTCTCGGCCACGGTCCAGGCGCTGACCAGGCTGCTGACCGAGGGCAACCCGCTCTTCAAGGACGGCAAGCCCTGGGTGCCGCACCGGCCCGAGCGGCCGCAGAAGAGCGAGGGCGGCGTCCGCTTCGCCATCAAGTCCGACTTCAAGCCCGCCGGCGACCAGCCGCAGGCCATCGCCGAGCTCGTTTCAGGCGTGCGGGGGCACGAGCGCGACCAGGTCCTGCTCGGCGTCACCGGCTCCGGCAAGACCTTCACCATGGCCAAGGTCATCGAGGAGACGCAGCGCCCGGCGCTGATCCTCGCCCCCAACAAGACCCTCGCCGCGCAGCTCTACGGCGAGTTCAAGGC
>DATLFZ010000414.1:0-9580 GCA_035540795.1 Beijerinckiaceae bacterium
GCTCTGGGCGTCCCCGGTCAGGCCGCGACCGCCTCCTCGGAGTCCTTCCGGCTCAGGGCGGCGACGACGCCGCGCAGTTCGGCGAGGCCTTTCAGGCGACCGATGAGCGTGTAGCCCGGATGGGTCGGGCGGCCGACATCGGACAGGAGCTGGTGGCCGTGGTCGGGCCGCAGCGGGATTTCGGGCTCGCCGCGGGCGCGGCGGCAAGAATCCTCCGCCAGCAGGGCTTCGAGCACCGCCACCATGTCCACGTCGCCGCCGAGGTGGTCGGCCTCGTGGAAGGAGCCGTCCGGCTCCTTCGCGACGTTGCGCAGATGCGCGAAATGGACGTGCGGCGCGAAGCGGCGCGCCATCGCGGGCACGTCGTTGTGGGCGCCGGCGCCGAGCGACCCGGTGCAGAAGGTGATGCCGTTCGCCGGCGACGGGCAGGCCTCGACGACGAAGGCGAGGTCCTCCGCGCCCGAGACGATGCGGGGCAGCCCGAGAAGGGGCCGGGGCGGGTCGTCCGGATGGATGCACATCCGGATTCCGACCTCCTCCGCCGTCGGCACGACGGCGCGCAGGAAGGCGGCGAGGTTGGCGCGCAGTTCCTCGCGGCCGATCCCCCGATAGCGGTCGAGCATGCGCCGCAGGCCCGGCAGGTCGTAGCGGTCGAAGGCGCCGGGCAGCCCGGCCATGATCGTGGCCAGGAGGGCGGCCCGGTCGGATTCGGACGAGCGCTCGAACCAGGCCCGGGCGCGGGTCATCACCGCCGGGTCCTGCTCCTCCGCCGCGCCTTCGCGCTCCAGCATCAAGGCGTCGAAGGCGGCGTAGAGGGCCGCGTCGAAGCGCAAGGCGAGGGCGCCGTTCGGCAGGCGATGGGCGAGGTCGGTGCGGGTCCAGTCGAGCACCGGCATGAAGTTGTAGCAGACGGTTTTCACGCCGCAGGCGGCGAGGTTGCGCAGGGAAAGCCGGTAGGTCTCGAACAGGGGCTCCGGGTCCTCGCCGAGCTTGATGCGCTCGTGCACCGGCAGGCTCTCGACGACGCTCCACACGAGCCCCGCCGCCGCGATCGCCTCCCGGCGGGCCCGGATCGCCTCCACGGGCCAGACCTCGCCGTAGGCGATCTCGTGCAGGGCCGTGACGATGCCGGTCGCGCCGGTCTGGCGGATCTCGTCGAGGCGGATGTCGTCGGCGGGGCCGAACCAGCGCCAGGTCTCTTCCATGGGTCTCCTCGCGGGATGCCCGCTCAGAACACGAGGTTCGGCAGGAACAGGACGATGCCGGGAAAGAAGATCAGGATCACCACCAGCGCGACCACCGCCGCGAGGAAGGGCAGCGCCTCCCGGGTGTACTCGTCCATGGGGCAGTCGAGCATGCCGCAGACCGTGTACATCGCGACCCCGACCGGGGGCGTCATGCCGCCGAGCGTGACCGTCGTCATCATGACGATGCCGAAATGGACCGGGTCGATGCCGAGCCGCGTGATCACCGGCACCAGGATCGGCGTGAGGAGGAGCGTCACCACGGTCGATTCGAGGAACATGCCGAGGAGGGCGAGGAACCCGACCAGGAGCAGCATCAGCGCGTACTTGTTCGCGGTCAGGCCGGCCAGGAACGCGGTCGCCTGCTGCGGCACGTTCTCCATGGTGATCATGTAGCCGAGCATGGCCGAGAGCATGATGATCAGCATGATCATGCCCGTGTCGGTCAGGCTGTGCCGGAGGGCCCCGTAGAGCTTGGCGAAGGTGAGCTGCCGGTAGACCAGCGTGCCGATCGCGATCGCGTAGGCGACCGCGAAGGCGCCGGCCTCGGAGGGCGTGAACAGGCCGTAGCGGATGCCGACGATCAGGATGATCGGGAAGAGCAGCGCCCACTTGCTCTCCCACAGGGCCCAAAGGACCTCGCGCCCGGCGGGAAGGGCCTTCAGCTCGGGCTGGTAGCCGCGCCGCACGGCGACCAGGTAGGCGGTCGCCATCAGAAAAAGGGTCATCAGGAGGCCGGGCACGATCCCGGCGACGAAGAGCCGGCCGATCGAGACGTTGCCGAGGAAGCCGTAGAGGATGAGGCCGATGCTCGGCGGGATCGTCGCGGTGATGAGGGAGCCGACCGCGATGGCCCCGCACACGAAACCGCGCGAATAGCCGCGCGCCAGCATGGCCGGGCCGAGGATGCGCGCCTCCATGGCGGCGTCGGCGACGGCGGATCCCGACACGCCGCCCATCAGGGCGCTGAGCGCGATCGCGACCTGCGCGAGCCCGCCCTTGATCCAGCCGGTGAGCACGGTGGCGAGGCGGATGAGCCGCTCGGTGATGCCGGCCTCGTTCATGAGGTGTCCGGCGAAGACGAACAGCGGCACCGCGAGCAGCGGGAAGGACTGCGTCACCGACACGATGCGCTGGACGGCGATCATCGGCGGCGTCGGGCCGAACAGGTAGAACAGGGAGGCGGCGATGCCGATCGCGAAGGCGACCGGCATGCCGAGCAGCATCAGCGCGAGGAACAGGACCGTGACGGTCGCGGTCACAGCACCGCTCCCTCGGGCCCGTGCTCCGCACGCTCCCGCCCGCGCAGCCGGCGCGCCAGCCGATGGAGGACGCTGACGAGGAGGAGGAGGGCGCCGGCCGGGATCGCCGCCGTCACCCAGCCGTAGCTGATGCCGACGTCGCCGAGCTCGCGCTCGAGGTTGAGGAGGGTCAGCCGCGTCCCGAGCCACACGAGCCCGGCGAGGAAGGCGGCGATGGCGACGAGCCAGAGCGTCGCCAGGGCCGAGCGCAGGGGAGGGGGGAAGCGCCGCACCAGGATGTCGATCTCGATATGCTGGTTGCGCTTCAGCGCGATGTCGGCCCCGAGCACCGCCGCCCATGCGAAGAAGAGCTGGGCGAGGTCGATCGCCCAGATCAGCGGCGTGCCCAAAGTGCGCCCGACCGCGCCGAGGAGGATCAGCGCGGCCATGAGCGCGAACAGGGCGGTGCCGAGGACCTCCTCGGCACGCTCCAGCGTCTTCACGGGCGGGGCCCGTCAGCCGGCGAGCACCTTCTCGACCTCGCGGCGCAGGTCGGCGTAGCCGAGCTTGTCGTAGACGACCCGCGTCGCCTCCTTGAAGGGCGTGAGGTCGACGTCGTTCACGGCGACGCCCTGGTCCTTCATCTTCTTCTCGAAGTCGTCGAGGGAGGCGATGGTCGCCTGCGACCCCACGTCGCCGCCCTTCAGGGCCTCCTCGCGCACCACCGCCTGCAGCTCCTTCGGCAGGCCGTCGAACCAGGCCCGCGACCCGACGAGGCCGGTGATCAGGTTGATGTGCGCGGTCTTGGTGATGACCTTGGCGACCTCGTAGAGGCGGGCGCCCCAGATCGCCGGCAGCTGCGCCTCGGCCGCGTCGATCGCCTTGAGCTGGAGGGCCGAATAGACCTCGGTCCAGGGCATCGGCGTCGGGGTCGCGCCCATCGCCCGCACGGTCTCGAGCCAGACCGGCGCGCCGGGGGTGCGCATGCGGACGCCCGATAGGTCAGCCGGGCGCTGGACCGGCCTGTTGGTGAGGAGGTGGCGCTGGCCCTGGAACCAGTTGAACGACAGCACCTGGTGGCCCGAGGCCTTGCGCAGGCGCTCGACCCAGTCCTCGAACAGGGGCGAGGTGGCGAGCTTGCGCAGCTCCGGAAAACCGCTCGCCACGTAGGGCGCGCCGAGGATGCCGAACTCCTTGACGAAGGGGGCGAGGCGGCCGCCGTCGACCACCACGGCGACCCCGGCGCCGGCCCGGGCCTGTTCGAGCACGTCCTCGTCCGAGCCGAGCTGGGAGCTCGGGAACAGGCGGACCGCGATGCGCCCGTTCGAGCGGCCCTCGACGCCGGCCTTGAACGCCTCGAGGCCCTTGAACAGCGGGTCGTCGGCGGTCAGCGCCGAGTTGACGTTGAGCGTGGCGGTCTGCGCCAAGCCCGTGCGCGCGAGGAAGGGGGTGGCCAGAAGGCCGGTGGCGACCGCGCGGCGTGTGATCATGGGGTTCCTCCATCGGCCCGGCCCACGTTGACGGCCGACCCGCCTTTCAGACTAGTATGGTAGAATGGAAAGGCAAGAGAGCAGCACGTCCGAGCTCCGCGACGCGTTCGCGACCGCCGCCGGCGATGCGGGCACATCCGTCGCCGAGGCGGCGTTCCGCGCCCTGCGCGGGGCGATCGTGACCATGCGGCTGCCGCCCGGTGCCCGGCTCTCGGAGCAGGATCTCGGCGACGCCCTGAGGATCAGCCGCCAGCCGGTGCGCGAGGCGCTCGTGCGGCTGCGGGACGCCCAACTCATCGTGGTGAAGCCGCAGCGGGGCTCGTTCGTCGCCCGCATCGATCCGGAGGCCGTCCGCGCCGCCCAGTTCGTGCGCGAGGCGGTCGAGACCGCGATCGTGCGCCGGGCCGCGGAGGGCGTCGGACCGGACGCGGCCGACCGCATCGGGGCGAACCTCGCCGGGCAGGAGCGCGCCGCCCGGGAGGGCGACGCCGCCGGGTTCTTCCGCCTCGACGAGGATTTCCATCGCACCCTCGCGGCGAGCGTCGGCTGCGGCCCCGCCTGGCGCACGATCGAGGACGTGAAGGGCCACATGGACCGGGTGCGGTATCTCAGCCTGCCCGACGCGACCCCGCTCGATCGCCTCATCGCCCAGCACCGGGCGATCGCCCGCGCCATCCTCGCCCGCGATCCCGACGCGGCCGCCGCGGCGATGCAGGCCCATCTGCGCGAGATCGTGGTCTCCCTGCCGGTCCTGGCCAGGAAGTTCCCCGACCTGTTCTCCGGCAACCGGGACGAGGGGGCACCGGAGGCGGGCGAGGTCGGCTCGCCGGAGGCGGTCGCGCCTATTGCCGGCGGTCGATGGTGAGCTTCTGGTAGCCGCGCCCGGCCAGTGCGGGGCGCTTGGCCGAGAGGATGCGGGAATTGACCCCGGTCCAGCCGATCTCCCCCGAGAGGCGTCCGTACTCGATCTTGGGGCAGCGGTTCATCACCACCTGGAGCCCGCGGGCCTCGGCGGCCGCGGCGGCCTCGTCGTTGCGGACCGAGAGCTGCATCCAGATCACCTTCGGCGGCGGCTCGAGCTTCAGCGCCTCCTCGGTGATCGGCCCGGCGGCGGCGGAGTTGCGGAAGATCTCGACCATGTCGATCGGCCGGGGCACGTCGGCGAGCCGGCCGTAGACGGGCAGCCCCAGGATCTCCTTGCCGGCAAGGCCGGGGTTGATCGGGATCACGTCGTAGCCGCGCTCGTGCAGGTACTTGGTGACGATCCAGCTCGGCCGGGCGGGGTTCTGCGACGCGCCGACGATCGCGATCGTCTTCACCCCCTTGAGGATGCCGCGGATGTAGGCGTCTGGATAGGAATCGTGGTTCATGGAGCGGTCCGGAGCCGCTCCTTAGGTGGACAGGCGCTCGTGCCGGTCAAGGGTGTGCCGCAAGTCTCCACCCTGATGCGCCCCCCGACGCTCCGCGATCTGCTCGTTGACCTCGGCGCCGATCATCACCGCGAGCGCGCTGATGAAGAGCCAGGCCATCAGCACCATCACCGCGGTCGCCGTGCCGTAGAACTGTCCCCAGCCGTCGCCCCAGGCGAGATAGAGCGCGAACAGGGCCGAGGCGGAAAGCCAGATCGCCGTCGCGACCGGCGGGCCCCAGCCGATGCCGGTCCAGCTCGCCTCGTCGTGGCACGGCCCGAACCGGTACAGGAGCGACAGGGCGAGGAGGTAGAGGAGGCCGAGGAACGGCCAGCGGGCGAGGTCGAGGATGCGCCCTACGCCGTCGTCCATCGCCGCAAGGAAGAGGGGAGCGACGGCGATCAGGAACAGCGCGACGAAGAGGAACAGGAGGCCGCCGAAGGCGATGCCGAGCGCGACCGCCTCGCGCCGGACCCGGCTGCGCTTCTCGTCGAGGCCGTAGACGAAGTTGAGCGCCGTGATGATGCCGGAGGCGGTGCGCTGCACGGTCCACAGCACGATTAGGAGGTTGAGCCCCAGCGACAGGCCGAAGCCGAGGCCGGCCGGGATGGTCGTCAGGAACTCGGTGAGGAGCGCGATGGTCTCGTCCGGCACGACCCCCGACAGCCGGTCGAGCTGGCTCTGGAGCACCTCCTGGTCGACGAGCCCGCCGTAGACGAAGCCGATCGCGGCGATGGCCGGGAGCAGGGCGAAGCCCGAGAAGAAGGCGAGCCCCGCCGCGACCATCATGATCCGGTCGGTCAGCGTCTCGCGCAGGACGCAGCGCGCGATCCCGGCCGTGCGCTGCGGCAGCGTCTCGGAGGTCCTGGCGTCCATCGGGGATCCGCGCCGTCCGGGGCCTAACCGGGGCCCCGTCCCCGGGGTTCCGGTGCTCGGCCCGGGGGAGGATCGTAAGGATTGATGGCCGGCACCTGGGGCGATATGGGCGAGGGTCATCGATGGAGGCTCGATTGATCGGCAGGATCCGGGCTTGGGCCCGGGCCGTCGCGGCGGCGTGCTTGCTGGCGGCCCCCGCGGTCGCGCAGGAGGGGCCCCGCATCGCCGCGGCGTCCGATCTCCAGTTCGCCCTCGACGAGATCGCGGCCGCCTTCAGGGCGGAGACCGGCGCCGGGGTGACCGTCGTCTACGGCTCCTCCGGCAACTTCACCCGCCAGATCCAGCAGGGCGCTCCCTTCGAGATGTTCCTCTCGGCCGACGAGGGCTTCGTCTTCCAGCTGGCCGATGCCGGCCTGACCCGCGACCGGGGCGAACTTTACGCGGAGGGGCGGATCGTGATCTTCGCGCCGGCCGGCTCGCCCCTGCGGGCCGACGCCGCGCTGGAGGGCCTGCGGGAGGCGCTGGCGACGGGCCGCATCGCCCGGTTCGCCATCGCCAACCCGGAGCACGCGCCCTACGGCCGCGCGGCGGAACAGGTGCTCAAAGGGCAGGGGCTCTGGGACGCGGTCCGGCCACGCCTCGTCCTCGGCGAGAACGTCTCGCAGGCGGCTCAGTTCGCCCTGTCCGGGTCGGCGCAGGGCGGCATCTTCGCCTATTCGCTCGCGCTCAGCCCCATGGTCGGGGGCCGGGGGAGCTATGCGCTCCTGCCGGCGGAATGGCACGCGCCCCTGCTCCAGCGCATGGTGCTGTTGCGGAACGCGGGGCCGGTCGCCGCCCGGTTCTACGACTTCGTCCGGGCGCCGACCGCCCGCGCGGTCCTGCGCAAGTACGGCTTCGTGCTTCCCGGCGAGGGAAGCTGATGGATTGGACCGCGCTCCGGCTGTCCCTCGAACTCGGGGCGCTCACCGTCGCGGTCCTCCTGCCGATCGGGATCCTGGCCGGGCGGCTCCTCGCCTTCCGGCGCTTCCGCGGCCGCAGCATCGTAGAGGCGGCGCTCGCCCTGCCGCTGGTGCTGCCGCCGACGGTGCTCGGCTTCTACCTCCTCACCGCCTTCGGCGGACACTCGCCCCTGGGCCAGGCCTGGACGGGGCTCGTGGGCCGGCCGCTCGCCTTCAGCTTCGAGGGGCTCGTGCTCGCCTCGGTGATCGCCAACATCCCGTTCGCCGTCCAGCCGATGCAGCGCGGGTTCGAGGCGATCCCGCCCGACGTGCGGGAGGCCGGCGCCTGCGCCGGGCTGTCGCCGGCGCGGATGTTCTGGCGCATCGAGCTGCCGCTGGCCTGGCCCGGGATCGTCACCGGGATGGTGCTGACCTTCGCCCACACGCTCGGCGAGTTCGGGGTCGTGCTCATGGTCGGCGGCAGCATCCCCGGCGAGACGCGCACCGTCGCCATCGCCATCTACGACCGCGTCCAGGCCTTCGACACCCATGGCGCGGGGGTGATGTCGGCCTTCCTCCTCGCCCTCTCCGTCGTCGCCCTCGGGGTGACCTATACGCTCTCGACGCGGGTGGGGCGCCGCCATGGCTGAGGGGCTCGCACTCGAGGCCCGGCAGGGAGCGCCGATCCCGCTCGACCTGGCCCTGACCTGCCCCGAAGGCGAGCTCCTCGCCATCGTCGGCCCTTCGGGGAGCGGCAAGAGCACGATCCTGCGCACCGTCGCCGGCCTCTACCGGCCGGCTGCGGCGCGGGTGATCTGCGCCGGCGAGGTCTGGTGCGACACCGCCAGGGGCATCGACGTGCCGACGCACCGGCGCCGGGTCGGGCTCGTGTTCCAGTCCTACGCCCTCTTCCCCCACATGACCGCCCTCGCCAACGTGGCGACGGCCCTCGGCCACCGGCCCCGCGGCGAGCGGCGGGCGCGGGCCCTCGAACTGTTGGACCTCATGCACCTCGCCCCCCTCGCCGAGCGCCGGCCGGCGGAGCTGTCGGGCGGCCAGCAGCAGCGGGTCGCCGTCGCCCGGGCGCTCGCCCGCGATCCGGCCGTGCTCCTTCTCGACGAACCGTTCTCGGCCGTCGATCGGCCGACGCGCCGGCGCCTCCACGGCGATCTCGACGGCCTGCGCCGACGCCTGCGCGTCCCGATCGTCCTGGTCACGCACGACCTCGACGAGGCGGCGAGCCTCGCCGATCGGATGGTGGTGATCGACCGGGGCCGCATCCTGCAGGCGGGCAGTCCCGCCGCCGTGCTCCGCGCTCCGGCGAGCGAGCGCGTGCGCGAACTGCTCGACCTGCGCGGCGAGCCTGCCGGATGAGGCTTGCGCTCGGCCGGGGAGCGGCCCAAAACACCGCCGCCAAGGAGGACCTTCCATGAAACTCGTGCGCTTCGGCCCGGCCGGCCGGGAAAAGCCCGGCCTCATCGACGCCGGCGGCCAGATCCGCGACCTGTCCGGCGTGATCCCGGACCTCGCCGGCTCCGCCCTCTCGGCCGAGAGCATCCGACGCCTCCAGGGCCTCGACCCGGGCTCGCTCCCGGCCGCCCCCGCGGGCTCGCGCCTCGGGCCGTGCGTCGGCAAGGTCGGCAACTTCGTCGCCGTCGGCCTCAACTTCGCCGACCACGCCGCCGAGACCGGCGCTCCGATCCCGCCCGAGCCGATCCTGTTCAACAAGGCGCCGTCCTGCATCGTCGGCCCGAACGACGACGTCATCATCCCGCGCGGCTCGCAGAAGACCGACTGGGAGGTCGAGCTCGCCATCGTCATCGGCAACCGCGCCTCCTATGTGGCCGCAAACGAGTCCCTCGAGTACGTGGCCGGGTTCTGCGTCTGCAACGACGTCTCGGAGCGCGAATTCCAGCTCGAACGGGGCGGCACCTGGAGCAAGGGCAAGGGCTGCCCGACCTTCGGGCCGCTCGGCCCCTGGCTCGTCACCAAGGACGAGGTCGGCGACGTGCAGAACCTCGGCATGTGGCTCGAGGTGAACGGCGAGCGGGTCCAGAACGGCTCGACCCGGACCATGATCTTCGACTGCGCCCAGCTCGTCTCCTACATCTCGCACTTCATGATCCTGGAGCCGGGGGACGTGATCACCACCGGCACGCCCCCGGGCGTCGGCCTCGGCTTCAAGCCCCCGCGCTACCTCAAGCCCGGCGACACGATGCGCCTCGGCATCGACAAGCTCGGCCAGCAGGAGCAGCGCCTCGTCGCCTTCGAGCACCACGGCCCCGCCGACACGAGCGGGTTGCGTTAGTCGGAGGGCGGCCTCGACGCCGCCCCGGCTTGCCCGAAGCGAAATCCTCCCGGCGGCGGCTCACGACGCCGCCG
>DATLFZ010000415.1:0-2902 GCA_035540795.1 Beijerinckiaceae bacterium
CTCGACCACCGCCTGCCGGGCCGCGCCGCCGCGGCGGGCCAGCGCCGCCAGCACCGGCTCGGGGGTGTCGGGGAAGGGGGCGAGCTTGCGCGCGACGATCGCCGCCGTCTCCTCGTCGATCCCGGGGACGAGCCCGCAGGCCAGCGCCTCGAACGCGGCGAGGGTGTCCGGGTCGCGGGACGGAGCGGCGAGGAACAGGTCGGTCTGCACCCGCAGGATCACGGGCCGGAGGTCGAGGTCGCGCTCCTGCGCCAGGGCGGCGAGCCCGGACAGATCCGGAGGGGCGGAAACCGACATACGCGACTCGGAACGCAACAACGACGTGCGCAGCATTAGCGCGCGCCCGTTAGCGCCCCCTTAACCACCCCCGCAGCCGGCTCGGCTGCGGAACCCAAAGCGCGGCCGTTGTGTTGGTCTCACGTGCGTCGGGTGTTCCATCGCACAGCGCGGACGGCAACGGTCCGTTAACCAAGGTGCATTCTTGTGGAGGCCACTGACGGCCCGCCGTTCGACTGGAGGAGAACCATGGGCGAGGTCCAGGCACGCTCGACCGGAGCGGTCATACCGTTCCCGCACCCGGCCAACCGGCCGTCCCGTCCGGCTCTGCGCTCGGACGAGCCGCGCGGCGAGATCCTGCTCTTCACCGGCGTCCGCTATGAACGGTACGACACGACACCGCACGCGGACCGCCCCCGCCGGCGCTCGTAGGCGCCTCTCGGCCGGACGCACGCGCCCGGCGCTGATCATCCTTTTCGCCGCCCTCGCCGCGTGCACGCAGACCGGCGACCTCGGCAGACCCCAGCCTTCCGTCTTCACCGAACTCGCGCCGCTCGCCGGGGCCGGCGCCGCCCGCGCCCGCGGCGAGCTCGTCTCGCATTTCCCCTACACCGACGACGAGGCCGAGCTGCGCAACCGCGCCTGGCGCTTCCTCATGCCGGCGCACGAGCGCAGCCTGTTCGAGCGCGTGCTCGCCGACCTGACGATCGCCCGCCTCCTGCCGATCGCCTTCCATTCCGCCGACCCGACCGAGTACCACCGGGGGCTCGTCGCCGACGGCGGCCGCTCGCCCGCCTCCCGCTACCGCCGCCTCGGCGAGGACGCCGCCGCCGACGACCTCCTGATCGGGCCCTTCGCGCACACCGCGCAGCGGGTCTTCGCCGCCGACCGGGCGCGGCTCCGGGCGACCGCCCATGTCCGCGACCTCCACCCCGGCGACCTGCACCACGCCGCCGCGCGCATCGCCGAGAACCGCTGCCTCGTCGCCTGGGTCAAGACCGAGATCGACCGGCGCGCCTACGGCTACCGCTACGCCCTGGAGCGGCTGTTCCTCGCCGCGCCGCAGGGCCAATCGATCGAGGCGGAGCGGGCGGTCGTGCGCCTCGAGAGGCACCGGGATGCGCTCGCCGAGCTGGTCGTTCCCGGTGTTCCGAACGATGCCTGCCCGAGCCTCGCCGAGGCCGCCGTGGTGGCCGCGGCGCCGATCCTCGGCAAGTAGTCAGCGGGCCGTCACCCGCATGGGCAGGCCGCCCTGCGGCCGCAGGGTCACCCGGTGCAGCGGGCGCACGGCGGCGCCCTCGACGAGGTCGAGGCGCACCCCCCGCACGAGGATCGCCAGCACTGCCACCGCCTCCTGGAGCGCGAAGGAGGCGCCGATGCACACCCGCGGCCCGGCGCCGAACGGGAGATAGGCGAAGCGGTCGATGCCGCCTCGGTTCTCGGGCAGGAACCGGTCCGGGTCGAAGGCGCCCGGATCGCGCCACAGGGTCTTGTGCCGGTGCAGGACCCAGGGGGCGATCGCGACCAGGGACCCCTTTGGAATCCTGAGGTTGCCGATGCGGTCCTCCCGCACCGGGGTGCGGCCCATGAACGGCACCGGCGGATAGAGCCGCATCGCCTCCTCGATGACGGCGCGGACGAAGACGAGCCGGTCGAGGGCGGGCGCGTCGAGGGGGGCGTCGCCCAGAGCGTCCACCTCGCCCTCCAGCCGCTCACGGACGGAGGGCGCCTGCGACAGGAGGTACAGCGACCAGGCGAGCGCGTTGGCGGTGGTCTCGTGCCCGGCGCCGATGAAGGTGACGACGTTCGCCCGCACCTCGAGATCGGACAGGCCGCGCCCCGTCTCCGGGTCGGCCGCCTCGAGCAGGAGGGTGAGGAGGTCCCGCGGCGCCGCCGCGCCGCTGTCGACGAGGGCGCGCCGGCGCCCGATCAGGTCGTCGACCATCTCCTCGAAATAGCGGATCGCCGGGCGCGCCCGCAGGCGGCCGAGGCGGGGGATCCAGTCGGGCAGGCCGAACACGTCGAGGGGATCGAGGGGCCCGAGCGCCTCGAAATAGCGGGTGATGGCGCGCCCGAGCGCGTCCGGGTCCTTGGCCACCCCCTGCGTGAAGATGGTGCGTTCGAGGACGTCGAGGGTGACCCGGGTCGTCTCGAGCGCCGCGTCGACCACCGCGCCGTCCCGCCGGCGCAGGCGCCGCACGAGGCGCTCGGCCGCCTCCGCCATGGCGGGCAGGAACCCGGCCACGTGCCGCGGCGCGAAGAGGGGCGCGAGCGTGCGCCGCTGCAGGCGCCATTCGTCGCCCTCGGCGGTGAGGAGGCCGTTGCCGAGGCCGGGGGCGAGCACCCGCCGCTGCAGGTCGTCCTTGCGGTAACCTCCGGCGTTGTCGACGAGCACGTGCCGGATCGCCGCCGGGTCGTTGAGCACGGTGATGCGCCCGAGCACGCCCTCGCGAGCGACGATCGGCTGCTCGAAATGCTCCCGCGTCCAGGTGGTGAGCGGGTTCGCCCGCACCCGGCGCAGGAACTCGAAGGTGCCGACCGGCGCGTCGAGGGGCGCCGGTCGGCACCTTCGAGTTCCTGCGCCGGTTGCGGGCGAACCCGCTCACCACCTGGACGCGGGAGCATT
>DATLFZ010000416.1:0-11762 GCA_035540795.1 Beijerinckiaceae bacterium
GTAGGCCGTGAAGGTCGCGCCCCCCGTCTCCGCCAGCACCTTCGTGATCGCCGCCGTCAGGGACGTCTTGCCGTGGTCCACGTGACCGATCGTCCCGATGTTGCAGTGCGGCTTCGTGCGCGCGAACTTTTCCTTGGCCATCGCCCTTCCTCACGGGCGTCCGAACGCGCCCAAACGGGGCGGTCCGATAGGGCCACGGCCGCGTTTAGGCAAGACCCTTCCTCAGGCGGGGCGCGGGCGCACCCCGGCCCGCCAGGCGGCGGCCACGAAGGCGAGACCGGCGACCGTGCCGATGACGCCGGCGGCGTTGAGGGCGAGGTCGTGGCCGAGCGCCGGCGGCCCGAGCACCGCGATCGCGTAGCCGAGCCACACGGCGCCGAGGGCGAGCGCGAGGGAGAGCCCGATCTGCGCCGGCAGGCGCCGGGTCAGGAGGCGCGCGGTGGCGGCCGGGCACACGATCATCGCCACCGTCGCCGCATTCGAGGCGGTCGCGGCGAGGAGGGCGAGCTCGGCCCGGCGCACCGGCACCCCGGAGGCGCGCGCGAAATCCGCGTCGAAGGCGACGAGGGCGAGGTCCTTGCGCAGCGCCGCGACCATCGCCCCGACCAGCGCCAGCACGAGCACCATCCTGGGCAGCGCCTGCGGCAGGGCCGCGAGGGCGGCCGGGTCGGCGAGGCTCGCGATGCCGCGCGCGTCGGGCCAGACCAGCGCCTCGAGGCTGCCGTAGAGGATGTGGTGGACGTCGAAGGTGGTGCGGGCGGCGCCCGACTGCTCCATCAGCACGATGCCGCCGGCGAAGAGGCTCGTGAACACCACACCCAGCGCCGCGCCCGGCTCGACCCTGCCATAGCGGATCAGAACCTGCACAAGCCCCGCCGCGACGAAGGCGGCGCCGAGCCCGCCCGCCAGCATCGGTAGGCTCGCGGTCGTGCCGGTGACGAGGTAGGCGACGAGGACCCCGGGCAGCATGACGTGGCTCAGGGCGTCGGAGAACATCGCCCGCCGGGTCAGGACGAGGTAGTTGCCGACGAGGGCACAGGCGAGGGCGGCGAGGCTCGCCGCGGCGAGCGGGGGGAAGTCGAGCTGCAGGAAGCTCATGCGGGCAGGCGCCTTCCGAGGGCCCGCACGAGCACGCCCCGGGCGGTCCCGAACAGGAAGCTCGCGACGAACAGGCACGCCGCCGCGACCACGATGGCGGCCCCGGTCGGCACCTGCGGCAGGACCGCCGAGAAAGCCGCGCCGACATAGGCGCTCGCCCCGCCGAAGGCGGCCGAGACCGCCACCACGGTCCCGATCCGGTCGCTCCAGAACCTCGCCGCGGCCGGCGGGATCACGAGAAGCGCCACGATCAGGACGAGGCCGACGATGCGCAGGCCGATGACGACGGCGGCGAGCGAGAGGACGGTGACGAGGAGGTCGAGGCGGGCGACGGGCAGGCCCGACACGGCGGCGAAGTCCGGATCGAAGGCGACGGCGGCGAGCTCCTTGCAGGCGAGCGCGACCGCGAGGACGATCGCCGCGGCGAGCCCCGCCGTCACCATCGCCTCCGCCTGCAGCATGCCCGCGGTGGCGCCCAGGAGGTAGGCGTCGAGGCCGGCCTGCCCGCCGGTGCGCAGGGCCTGGACCACCGACAGCAGCGCCACGCCGAGGCCGAAGGTCGAGGCGAGGACCGCCGCCGTGGCGGTGTCCTCGGTCACCCGCGGCCGTCTCGTCAGCCACTGGATCGCCGCCGCCGCGAGGACGGCCGCGAGGGCGGCCCCGGCGAGCAGCAGGGCGAGGGAGCGGCCAGGCAGCCCGAGCGCCGCGCCGGCGATGAAGCCGCCCGCCACCCCCGGCAGGGTGGCGTGGGCGACCGCGTCCGAGACGAGGGCCCGCCGGCGCAGGAGCGTGAAAACCCCGATGGCGCCGCAGGCGATGCCGAGGGCCGCCGCGCCGAGCATGACCACCGCCGTGTTGTGGCCGCCCTGGACGAGCAGCGCCGCGAGGAAGTCGGTCACGGGGCGAGCGGCACGCCGTAGGCGCGGGCGAGGTTTTGGGGCGTGAACGCCTCCCCCACCGGCCCCTGCGCGATCACCCGCCGGTTCAGGACGAGGACGTGGTCGAAGCGATCGGCGACGGTGCCGAGGTCGTGGTGGACGCAGACGACGAGCCGGCCCCGGTCGCGCAGCTTCGCGAACACGTCGAGGATGACCCGCTCCGAGACCGCGTCGACCCCGGCGAGGGGCTCGTCGAAGAGGAGGACCGGCGCCTGCCGGGCGAGGCCGCGGGCGAGGAACACCCGCTGCTGCTGGCCGCCCGAGAGTGCGCCGATCTGCCGGTCGGCGAGATCGGCGAGGCCGACCTCGGCCAGCACGGCGCGGGCCTCCTCGCGATGGGCGCGGGAGAACGGGCGCAGGAGGCCGACCCGCCGGATCATGCCCTGGAGCACCACGTCGAGGACGGTGGCGGGGAAATCCCAGTCGACGGCGGCGCGCTGGGGCACGTAGGCGAGGGCGTCGCGGGCCTGCGCCACCGGGCGGCCGAAGCAGCGCACCGTACCGGCGGCCGCCGGCACGAGGCCGAGGATCGCCTTGAGCAGTGTCGACTTGCCCGCCCCGTTCGGGCCGACGATGGCGACGAGCCCGTCCCGCGGCGCCGACCAGCCGACCTCCTCGAGGGCGGGTCGGCCGTCGTAGAGGACGGTGAGGCCGGCGACCGCGACCGGCGCGGTCTCGTCCACGAGCGGGTTGCGGGCGAGCATCACCGGGCCGCGAGGCGCCCGGCGAGGCCCCGGGCCGGCGCCTCGCCCCCGAGCGCCCGGGCGATCGCGGTCACGTTGTGGTCGATCATGCCGAGATAGGTGCCCTCGTGGGTGCCGGGGGCGCCCATCGAGTCCGAGAACAGCTCGGGCCCGACGGCGACCGTGTGGCCGCGCTTGCCGGCCCCCTCCACCACCGCCTTGACGTTGCGGTCCGACACGGACGCCTCGACGAAGATCGCCGGGATCTTCCGCGCGACGACGAGCGCCACGACCTCCTCGATGCGCTTGAGGCCCGCCTCGCTCTCGGTCGAGACGCCCTGGATGCCGACCACCTCGAACCCGTAGGCCCGGGCGAAGTAGCCGAAGGCGTCGTGGGCGGTGACGAGAACGCGCCGCTCGGCCGGCACGGAGGCGAGCACGCGGCCCGCGTACTCGGCGAGGCGGGCGAGTTCGGCCGCATAGGCCTCGTGACCGGCCCGATAGGCCTCGCGACCTGCCGGGTCGCGCTCCGAAAGCGCGTCCCGCAGGACCGCGCAGACCTCCGCCCAAAGCGCCGGATCCATCCACAGATGGGGGTCGAAGCGGTCCTTGAAGGCCTCGTCGGCGAGGAGCCGCTCCCGCGGCACCCGCTCCGCGGCGAGCACGACCGGCTTGGTGCGGCCGAGCTGGGCGAAGGTCTCCTTGAACTGGCCCTCGAGGCCGAGACCGTTGGCGATCACGAGGTCGGAGCCGAGGAGCTTCGCCGTGTCGGCCCGGGTCGGCTTATAGAGGTGCGGGTCGACCCCCTCCCCCATCAGGCTCTCGACCGCGACCCGGTCGCCGCCGATCGCCCGGACCGCGTCGGCCAGCATGGCGGTCGTGGTCACGACCTTGAGCTTCGGCGCGGGCGCCGACTGCGCGAAGGCCGGCGCGAGCAGGCTCAGAAGGGCGGCGCAGACGAACGCGAGCAGGCCGCGGCGCATGGGGGACCTCGCCAGTTGCAATCGGTTCGCAGGAGTGTAGCGCGCCGGGCGCCGATGTCAATGCAGTTGCAATGCATTTGCATCTGGGAGGCTCCGCTCTCCCGAGAAGTTGCCGGGACGCGCGAGCGGAGGTCGCGGCCGCGAGCACGCAGGGGTATTCAGCGGGGTCGGCCGGCCGGCGGGGCCGGAGAGGGTCGCGACCGCGCTCGCTTGGCCCGCGGCCGTCGATCCATGGTGGGTCGCAAGGTGCCGAAGGCGGCGCGCGGCTACTCGAAAACCTGCGTCGCCGAGCCGAGGACCATCGGCGGCACCTCGATCCCGAGCGCCTTCGCCGTCCTGAGGTTGATCGCGAGCTCGAACACGGTGGGCTGCTCGACCGGCATGTCGGCGGGCTTGCCGCCCTTGAGAAGCCGGTCCACGTAGCCGGCCGCCTTGCGGCAGACGTCCCGCAGGTCCGGCGCGTAGCACAGGAGCGCCCCCGCCTCGGCCCAGCCGAGATTGGACGCGATCGCCGGGACGCGGTGCTTCAGGGCGAGTTCCAGGACCCGGGGCCGGGGCAGGCTCGGCTGGACGATCACCGCCTGGGCGCCGTCCTCCACCATCGACGAGAAGGCCGTCTCCAGTTCGTCGACTCGGCGGATCGTGAACGCGCGCACGTCGATCTTCAGGGATCGGGCGGCGCCCTCGATCTGTCCGAGCATGGACTTTCCGAAGTCCTGATCCGCCGCGTTGACCAGAACGGCGACGCGCCGCAGTCCGGGCAACACGGCGCCCATGCTCTCGAGGGTCTTGGCCGCCAGCTCCGCGACCGTGGTCGAGACGCCGGTGACGTTTCCGCCGGGCCGGCTCAGGCTGCGGATCAGCCCGGTCTCGACCGGCGCGCCGGCGATCATGACGATGGGGATCTCGATGCTCGCCGCCATGGCGGCCCGGATCGGCGCCGTCTGGACGGCGACGATGACGTCGGCGCGGGCCCGCACCAGTTCGGCGCAGTATGCCGCGAGCGCCGCCGCGTTTCCCTCGGCCGAGCGGAGATCGAGGCGGATCGTTCGCCCGTCCTCGTACCCTCCCGCCCGGAGCGCCTCGCGCAAATAGGACCAGTACGGCTCCGGGTTGGTGAGGATCAGGCCACCGACGAGGGGCGTGCGTGCCTGGGCGCGGGCCTGCAGCGGATACACGGCGGCACCGCCGAGCCATCCCAGGACGTCGCGTCGCCTCATCCGATCCCCCCGGCACGCCCCTGGATGATGCCACGGGGGGCGGTCCGCGGATAGGCGCTCACCGGGCCAGGAATTCGGACACGGCCTTCACGAACGCGGCACCGTAGGCTTCGAGCTTGCGCTCCCCGACGCCGGGCACCGTGCGCAGGGCGGGGAGGTCGACCGGCCGGACCTTGGCCATGGCGATCAGCGTCGAGTCGGGGAAGACCATGTAGGCGGGCAGGCCCTGCTCCCGGGCGATCGCGGTGCGCAGCGCCCGCAGGTGCTGGAACAGGGGCTCCGTGCGGGCGTCCTCGCCGGCGAGCGCGACGGCGCGGCGCTCCTCGCGCGGGCGGCGCCGGGGGGCGTCGGGACGCAGCGCGATGGTCTCGCGGCCGAACAGGATCGCCTCGCCCTTTTCCGTGAGCCGCAGGCCGCCGTGTTCGGCGCTCGCCTCGGCGAGGGCGCCGGCCGCGAAGAGCTGGCGCACGAGGGAGCGCCACGCCGGCACCGGCCGGTCGGCCCCGACCCCGAAAGTCTTGAGCGCGGTGTGCCCGTTGCGCCGGATCGCCTCGGTCTCGCGGCCGGCGACCACGTCGGCGATGTAGCCGGCACCGAAGCGCTGGCCGGTTCGCGCCACCGCCGACAGGATTTTCTGCGCGTCGATCGTGGCGTCGACGAGCGGCACCGTCCCGGCGCACAGGTCGCAACGGCCGCACGTCCCGCTCGCCTCGCCGAAATAGGAAAGCAGCGCCTGCCGGCGGCAGGCCGGGGTTTCGCACAGGGCGATCATGGCCTCGAGCTTGCCCCGCTCGACCCGGCGGCGCTCGTCGGGGATGTCCTTCTCGTCGATCTGGCGCCGGCGCAGGGCCATGTCGTCGAGGCCGAACAGGGTGAGCGTGTCGGCGGGCAGCCCGTCGCGGCCGGCGCGGCCGATCTCCTGGTAGTAGCCCTCGACGCTCACCGGCATGTCGGCGTGGCAGACGAAGCGCACGTCCGGCTTGTTGATGCCCATGCCGAAGGCGACGGTCGCGACCATCACCACCCCGTCCTCCTGGAGGAAGACGTCCTGGTTGCGGCCGCGGACGCCCTGGTCGAGCCCGGCATGGTAGGGCAGCGCGCGAAAGCCCCGGCGGGACAGGTTGTCGGCGAGGCTCTCGGTGCGCTGGCGCGAGGCGCAGTAGACGATGCCGCTGTCGCGGGCGTAGCGCCCGACGAAATCGGCGATCTGCCGGCGCGGCTGGTCCTTGGGCGCGAAGGCGAGGCGGATGTTCGGCCGATCGAAGCTGTGCAGGAAGACCCGCGGCTCGCGCGAAAACAGGCGCCCGGCGACGTCGGCCCGGGTGGCGGCGTCGGCGGTGGCCGTGAAGGCGATCGTCTGGACGTCCCCGAGCGCGGCGCGGGCGCGCGCGATCTGCCGGTATTCGGGGCGGAAATCGTGCCCCCATTGCGAGACGCAATGGGCCTCGTCGATGGCGAGCCGGCGCGCACCGGCGTGGCGCAGGCGGGAAGCCAGGCCCTCGGTCAAAAGGCGCTCGGGGGAGACGAAGAGAAGGCGCAGGGCGCCGCCGCCCAACAGGCGCCAGGCGTCGCGGGCCTCGTCCTCGGTGCTGGTCGAGTTGAGGGTCGCCGCGGCGACGCCGAGGGCGGCGAGCTGGCCGACCTGGTCGCGCATGAGCGCGATCAGCGGCGACACGACGACCGTGAGAGCCCCGTCGACGAGGGCGGGGAGCTGGTAGCACAGGGACTTGCCGCTGCCGGTCGGCATGACCGCCAGAAGGTCCTCGCCGGCGAGCACCGCTTCGACGATCTCCTCCTGGCCGGGCCGGAAGGCGTCGTAGCCGAAGACGGATTTCAGGAGCGCGCGGGCGGCGGCGAGCGAGGGCGCCGGCGCGGCGCGCAGGGCCGTCATCGCGCCGCGATGGCGGCGGCGGCGCCGGCCATCAGCGCGCCCGTGCCCCGGTTCACGATCCGGATCGCCCGCGGCGCCGTAAAAAGCCGCCGCGCCCGGGCGGCGAGGCCGATATAGCCGGCGAACACGACCGCGAGGACCGACAACGTCACGGCGACGAGCTCCGCATAGCCGAGCACGGTGACGCGGGCGAGGTCGAGGAGGCTCGGCAGCAGGGCGAGGTAGAACACCATCACCTTCGGATTGCCCATGGTGACCGCGAGTCCCGCGAGGAACAGCCTTGCGGCGCTCTCCCGCCGCGCGTCGGGCTCGACCGCGTGCGCGACGACCGGCGCGGTCCACAGGCGCCAGCCGAGGTAGAGCAGATAGGCGGCGCCCGAGTACTTGATGACCTGGAACAGGAGCCCGAAGGTCTGCGCCACGGCGGCGAGGCCGAGGATGGCGATCGTCAGCCAGACCACGTCCCCGAGCGCCAGGCCGACCGTGAAGGCGAGGGCTCCGCTCGTGCCGCGCCCGAGCACCCGCGCGACGAGGGCGGCGATCCCCGGCCCGGGCGAGGCGGCGGCGACGAAGAGGGCGGTCGCGAAGACGAGGAGGCCGGCGAGGTCCATCAGATCAGCCGCGCGAAAAAGGGAGTCGCGAGCCAGAATACGACATGGGTGGAGGCATGCGCCAGCATGGCGTGTTCGAGGGTGCGCCGCCAGTACACGAAGCCGTAGAAGGTCCCGAGCACGGCGTTCAGGAGGATGGTGCGGATCACAAGGACGGGCTCCGCCGTCCCGTGGGCCAGCAGCGCCGGCAGGTGCCCCACCCCGAACAGGAGCGCCGCGAGCACGATCGCGGCCCAGAAGACGCCGTCGCGATGGCCGACGAGCCGGGTCCCGACGGAGGCCAGGATGGTCATCACGCCGAAGCGCATCAAAAGCTCCTCCGTGACGCCGCCGTAGAGGAGCGCCATGGCGCGGGCGGGGAGATCCCCGTCGCCGAGGCGGGGCAGCGCCTGGAAGGCCGCCGGCGCAGCGCGGCGCAGGGCGAGGTCCGCGGCGACGACGAGCGCCGACAGGACGGTGGCCCCGAAGATGACCGCGACGCCGCCGCCCGGCGCGCCGAAATCGCCCAAAAGCCCTCGCGCCCGTTCCGCGATCAGCGAGCGCAGCCCGACCCGCTCGTGCAGCACCACGCCCGCCGCCACGAGCACGGCGAGGAGGAGCGTCGGCTGGACGAGGCTCAGCGCGACGAGCGCGGCGTCCGGCCAGTCGGGCGCCCCGGCGGCCCGCATCTGCGGCACGGCGCGGGCGAGCACCGGCGCGAGGGAGAGGATCCCGACGAAACCGAGGGCGGTCAGGGCGGCCCAGGGAGCGAGGAACGGCATGCGGCCCTGTACCGGTTCCGGTCGGCGCGAGGACCCGCACCGCCGCCGGCTCCCCATGCGCCGGGAGCGCCGCTCCCGGAGCGCGCCCGTCAGGGCGCGACGAGGGTCGAAGGGGCGGTGCCGTCCAGAATGCCGGCGACCGAGCTCGGCGGGTGGAGCGAGCCGACGACGATCGGCAGCCGGCTCTCGCGGGCGAGCGCGAAAGCGGCGGTGTCCATGACCTTGAGGTCGCGGGCGATGGCCTCGTCGTGGGTGAGGCGGTCGTAGCGCACCGCGTTCGGGTCGCGCTTGGGATCGGCCGAGTAGACCCCGTCGACCTGCGTCGCCTTGAGCACCGCGTCGCACCGCAGCTCCGCCGCCCGCAGCACCGCCGAGGTGTCGGTGGTGAAGAACGGATTGCCCGTGCCGCCGGCGAGCACCACGATCTGGCCCTTGTCGAGGTGGTGCAGGGCCGGCTGGCGGGCGTATGTCTCGCAGATGGTCGGCATCGACACGGCCGACATGGTGCGCGCGTCGACCCCGGCGGCGTTGAGCGCCGTCTCGAGGGCGAGGGAATTCATCACCGTCGCGAGCATGCCCATGGAGTCCGCGGTCGGCCGGTCGATCCAGCCGGCGCTGCTCATGCGGGCGCCACGGATGATGTTGCCGCCGCCGATGACGAGGGCGATCTCGTAGCCGGCCTTGGCGGCGCGGGCGATGTCGGCCGCGAGCGCCGCCAGCACGCCCGTCTCGAGCCAGTAGCCGTCCGGGGCGACGAGCGCCTCGCCGGAGAGCTTGACCAGCACGCGCTTGAACCGCTCCACCCGGACCTCCTCGCGAAAACGGCGGCGCCGAAGCGCCGCCGCGATCTCAGGCCTTGCCGGCGGCCGCCGCCACCTCGGCGGCGAAGTCCGGCCCCTGCTCCCGCTCGATGCCCTCGCCGAGGGCGTAGCGGGCGAAGGACGCGACCTTGACCGGCCCGCCGAGGCGACCTTCGGCCTCCTTCAGCACCTGCGCCACCGACTTCGACGGGTCGTGCACGAAGGGCTGCTCGAGGAGGCAGACCTCCTTGTAGTAGGTCTTGAGCCCGCTCTCGACGATCTTCTCGACCACGTGGGCGGGCTTGCCGGCGTGCTTCTCGCCGAGGATCGCCTTCTCGCGCTCGACCGTCGCCGGGTCGAGGCCGGAGGGATCGACCGCGAGCGGATTGGTGGCCGCGACGTGCATCGCGAGCTGGCGGCCGAGCGTCGCGAGCTGGCCCGCGTCGCCGCCGGATTCGAGCGCGACGAGCACGCCGATCTTGCCGAGGCCCTCGCCGACCGCGTTGTGCACGTAGGTGCCGATGGCGCCCTGGCCGACGCTCTGGCGCACGACCCGGCGCAGCGTCATGTTCTCGCCGATGGTGGCGATGAGCTCCTGCAGCTTGTCCTTCACCGTGCCGGGCGCGCCCGGATAGGGAGCGGCCTCGAGCGCCTCGACGGTCTCGGCGCCGTCGTGCGCGATCTTGGCGGCGGCGCGGGCGAAGGCCTGGAACTGGTCGTTGCGGGCGACGAAGTCCGTCTCCGAGTTGACCTCGACCATGGCGCCGCTGCGGCCGCCCGCGTCCAGCGCGATCAGGCCCTCGGCGGCGACGCGGCCGGCCTTCTTGGCGGCCTTGGCGAGGCCCTTCTTGCGCAGCCAGTCGACCGCGGCCTCGATGTCGCCGGCGGTCTCGTTCAGCGCCGCCTTGCAGTCCATCATGCCCGCGCCGGTCTTCTCGCGCAGCTCCTTCACCATGCCAGCGGTGACGTTCGCCATGGCTCGTTCCTTTTCGTTCGTTCGTGCGAAGGGGCCCGGCGCGCGGGCGCCGGGCCGTTCGATGCGTGGAGGCGGCCCGCGGGCCGGATCGGCCCCGCTCAGGCGGCCTCGATCAGGGTGCGGGCCTGCTCGATCCAGCGGTCGCGGCCGATGCGGCCGTTGAGCTTGAGGTCGGCGTCGAGCTTGGCGACGTCCTCGGGGCGCATCGCCGCGAGCTGCCAGTAATGGTAGATGCCGGCGTCGTTGAGCTTCTTCTCGAGCTGCGGCCCGACCCCGGTCAGCTTGGTGAAGTCGTCCGGGGCGCCGCGGGGCGCGGACAGAAGCTCGAACTGCTCGCTCGGCTCCGCCGGGGCGGCCGGCTCGGCCGGCAGCTCCTCGGCCATCGGCTCCTCGGCGGCGCCGACGTCGATGCCCATCTCGCCGTGGCCGCGGCCGATGCCGTCGATGGCGGCGCGGGCGACGAGGTCGCAATAGAGCGCGATGGCGCGCCCGGCGTCGTCGTTGGCCGGGACCGGGAAGGTGATCCCGTCCGGGTTGCAGTTGGTGTCGACGATGGCCGCGACCGGGATGCCGAGGCGCTTCGCCTCGTTGACCGCGAGCTGCTCCTTGTTGGTGTCGATGACGAAGAGCAGGTCGGGGGTGCCGCCCATGTCCTTGATGCCGCCCAGCGCCCGCTCGAGCTTGTCCTTCTCGCGGGCGAGCATCAGGCGCTCCTTCTTGGTGAGGCCCTGGCCGCCGCCGGCGAGGATCTCGTCGACCTTGCGCAGGCGCTGGATCGAGGCCGAGATCGTCTTCCAGTTGGTCAGCATGCCGCCGAGCCAGCGGGAATTGACGTAGTACTGGGCCGAGCGCTTGGCCGCGTCGGCGACGGCGTCGGAGGCCTGGCGCTTGGTGCCGACGAACAGCACGCGGCCGCCGCGGGCGACGGTGTCGCTCACCGCCTGCAGGGCGCGGTGCATCATCGGCACCGTCTGGGCGAGGTCGATGACGTGGATGTTGTTGCGGGTGCCGAAGATGTACTGCGCCATCTTCGGGTTCCAGCGATGGGCCTGATGGCCGAAATGGGCGCCAGCTTCCAGCAGCTGACGCATCGAGAAATCGGGAAGCGCCATGGTTCTCTCCGGTTGTGCCGCCGCGGAGCGATGCACCGGCAGAGCCGGCACCGGGAATGGCCTCATTGAAGCATGAGGCCGGCTCCGCGTGTGGGATGGGCGCGCATATAGGCGCAGTCGCCGCCGAATGCAAACGCCGGGGGGACGCGCGGGCGCTGCGCCCCTGCGGTCAGCGCCAGTAGCGGTTCCCCCACCGCTGCGGCAGGTTGTGGTGAGAGACGCGCATCAAGGGCCGTCGAGCGGGGCTGAATGCCGGTCATTCCGGGGCCGAGCGCAGCGAGGAGCCCGGAACCCATGCCCACGCCCGGTGCCGGCTCGAACGCACCGGAGCCGTCGCGTGACTGGCGCGAAGCGGTGTTCATGGGTTCCGGGCTCGCCCTTCGGGCGCCCCGGAATGACGAAGGGTGCTGCGGCTGGAGTGCTGCGCGTCCCGCACAAAGGGCCCGTCGGGCAGGACTGAACGCCGGTCCTTCCGGGGTCGAGTGCAGTGAGGAGCCTGGAACCCATGAACACGCTCTTCCGAGGTGCTCCCCGTGACGCGCATGCCGATCCCCTCGCCGGGAGCACCTCGGTGTTGAACTAGGCGATTTCCGTCAGCTCATCTGCACGTCGACGATGCCGGGGGCGGCGCGGAGCGCGCCGGCGACCTGGGGAGAGACCTGGTAGCGGCCGGGCAGCCGGACCTCGAC
>DATLFZ010000417.1:0-4841 GCA_035540795.1 Beijerinckiaceae bacterium
CATGGAAGGTGGAGCCCCTTGGCGCGCACCCGCTCGAGGAACTTTTGCGTGGTGGTGGCGGCGTCGTGGAGGTCCGGCAGCAGGCCGTGGCGGGCGCAGACGTCCTCGGCGAAGCGCCACGCGTCGAGGCTGCGCTCCTCGGGGAAGTCGATCAACAGGTCGAAATCGCTGTCGAAGCGGACTTCTCCTGCGACGGCGCTCGGCTCCCTATCCGTCCACGGGCGCGGCGCCCAAGGGGATCACGTCGACCGCGACCGTGAGGCGCTGCGCGCCGCTGCCGAGGATGATCCCGGTCACCGGCGCCACGTCGGCGTAGTCCCGGCCGAGGGCGAGCTGGATGTGGTCGTCGCCGGCCCGGATGCCGTTGGTCGGATCGAGGCCGATCCAGCCGATGTCGGGCCCGCACCAGAGCGAGACCCAGGCGTGGGTGGCGTCGGAGCCCTGCAGCCGGGTGCCCCCGATCGGGGTCGTGCGGATGTAGCCGCTCACATAGGCCGCGGGCAGGCCGAGGCCGCGCAGGCCCGCGATCATGACGTGGGCGAAGTCCTGGCACACCCCGCGGCGACGCTCGAAGGCCTGGAAGGGGAGGGTGGTCACCTGCGTCGCGCGCGGATCGTAGACGAAATCGGCCTTGATCCGCCGCATCAGCGCGAGCGCCCCTTCGACCACGCCGGCGCCGGCCGGAAAGCTCTTCGCCGCGTAGCGGGTCATCGGGTCGGAGAAGGCGACGAACGGGCTCGGGAACAGGTGGTGGACCGGGGCGGAGGGGGCGAGGGAGTCGGACCGGGCGGCGGCGTCCCGGACCTCCTCCCACGCCGGTTCGGCGAGGAGCGAGGGCTGCCGCACGGTCTGCACCTCGACCCGGGACCGGGCCTCGATCCTGAGCTCGCGATGGGGCGTGTCGATCCGGATCTCGTCCGTGCGGGCGCCGAAGAAGCCGGACCGGGTGCGCCGGGACGCCGGGGGCGGGTGGACCTCGATCGCGCTCGACAGCACGGCCTGGTCCGCGGTCCGCATCGGCGTCAGCCGGAGCGTGCAGGTGGCCGAGGCGACCTGCTCCTCGTAGCGGTAGGTGGTGACGTGGGCGACGTCGTAGATCACGCGAGGGCGAACAGGTTCTCGGCCCGCGCCGCATGCGGGCCGTGCGGGAAGTAGCAGGTGCCGATGGCCTCGGCGAGGTCCATCAGCCGGCGCTCGACGTCGAGGAGCACGGGCGCCCCGATGGCCTCCGCCTCCTGCCGGGCGAGATCGGCCTCGAGGGCCATCACCAGGCGACGGGGCATCTCCATGAGCCCGTCCTCCCGGATCGGCGGCAGGTTCGCGAGATGGTCCGCGAGAGCGCCGACCTGAAACGCCACCGAGCGCGGGTTGTAGGGATCGAGGACGACGAGGTCCTTCACCGGCGCCGGCGCGAGCCCGACCAGGTAGCGGGAATGGTAGGTGATCTGGCAGTCGACGAGGTCGAGGAGGGTGTCGAGATTGCCGGCGACCGGCCCGGCGCCGGCGAGGGCCCGGGCGAGGCGGCACGTGTTGACGCCCCGCTCGGTGCGGCGGCCCATCTCGAGGAAGCGCCAGCCGGCGGCCCGGTTCATGTTCTCGTGGCTGAGGCCGGCGAAGGCGGCGAGAAGCCCGAGGGCCGCCTCGACGAGCTCGACGATGTCCGGGTCGGTGAGGCCGGCGTCCCGGCCCGCCGCTCCGCCTTCGACGAGGGCCCGGAGCCGGCGGATCAGGTGCCACGCGTCCGGCGACAGGCGCTCGCGCAGGCCCGCGGCGGCGCGCTGGGCCGAGAGGACGGCGCTCAGGACGGAGCCGGGCCGCTCGGCCCCGCGGATCGCCCCGAGCGCCGCCTCGGCCCGGGTCTCGACGGTCTCGGCCGCCGCCTTCCACTCGACCAGGAGGGCGCGCAGGGTCTCCGCCGCCGGGCTCGCGTCGAAGGAGGCGGGACCCCGCTCCGGCAGGCGGCTGCACAGGGCACGCACCACGCGCAGGAGCGCCTCGGCCCGTTCGAGATAGCGGCCGAGCCAGAAGAGGTTGTCGGCGGCCCGGCTCGGCAGGTGGCCGGGAATGCGCCGCACCTGGACCTGGTCCGCGCTCGGCAGGAGCGACACCGGCGCGACCGGCCGCTCGGAGAGGACCCAGACGTCGGCCGAGCGGGTGCCTTCCGCCATCGCCACCGCCCGCGCGTCCGGCTCCTCGGCGATGCGGCAGAAGCCGCCCGGCATGACGCGCCAGCCGTCGGGCGTCGCCGCCGCGAAGACGCGCAGCGTGAAGGGGCGGGGCACCAGGGCGCCCCCTTCCCAGACCGGGGTCGTCGACAGGCGCACGATCTCCTGCGCGACCCAGTCGATGCCGCGGGCCTCGAGCAGGCCGGCGAGCCGGGCCCGGCCGGCCCGATCGAGCTCCGGGCCGAGCAGGCCGCCGTTGCCCGACGGACCGCTCCCGGCCGCGCGGTAGGCCGGTTCGAAGGCGAGCTCGCGCAGGCGCGCGGCGGCGGCTTTCCGCGCCCCCGGCTCCCCGCACCACCAGGTCGCGATGTTGGGCAGGCGCAGATCCTCGCCCAGGAGCTGGCGGCACAGCACCGGCAGGAAGCCGAGGAGCGAGCGGCTCTCGATCACCCCGGATCCGGGGGCGTTCGCGACGACCACCACGTTGCGCCGCATCGCCTCGAGCAGGCCCGGCACGCCGAGCCGGGAGGCGGCGTTGAGCTCGAGCGGGTCGGCGAAATCGCCGTCGATGCGCCGCCACAGCACGTCGACGCGCTTGAGGCCGCTGACCGTGCGCACGTCGACCCGGCGGTCGCGGGCAACGAGGTCATCCCCTTCGACGAGAAGCAGGCCGAGATAGCGGGCGAGATAGGCCTGCTCGAAATACGTCTGGCTGTACGGGCCCGGGGTGAGGAGGCCGATGCGCGGCGTGGCCCGCACGGCGCAGGCCGCGAGACCGTCCCGGAAGGCGGCGAAGAACGGGGCCAGGCGCTCGACATTCAGGCGGGCGTAGAGGTCCGGGAAGGCGCGGGACAGGACGAGGCGGTTCTCGAGGGCGTAGCCGGCCCCGGAGGGCGCCTGCGTCCGGTCGCCCAGGACCCACCAGCGCCCGTCCGGGCCGCGGCCGAGATCGGCCGCGTAGAGGTGGAGCCAGCGCCCGCCGGGCGGCTTGAGGCCCGCCATCGGCCGCAGGAAGTCGGCGCTGCCGGCGAGCGCCGCGGCGGGGAGGTGGCCGTCGCGGACGAGGCGCCCCTCGCCGTAGACGTCGGCGAGCACCGCCTCGAGGAGGCGCGCCCGCTGCTCGATCCCGGCGGCGATTGCGGCCCATTCCGCCTCGCCGAGGAGGAGCGGCAGGTGGCTCAGCGGCCAGGCGCGCTCGGTCTCCTCACCGTAGGCGCGATAGGACACCCCGGCGTCGCGGATGTGCCGGTCGGCGGAGGCGAAGCGGCGGCCGAGCTCGGCCGGCGGGATCTCGCCGAGGGCCCGCAGGAAGCGCCGCCAGGTCGGGTGCGGATTCCCGTCGGCGCCCACGAACTCGTCCGGGATGCCGGGCAGCGGCGCGTAGCCCGAGGTCCATTCGTCGAGGCCGATGCGCGGCTTGGGGCGGGTGCGCACGGGCATCAGCGCGCCGGGTTCCGCAAATCGAGGGTGAGGGGGAACTCGGCGCTGCGCTCCTCGGCCGGCGCGCGGAACGGCCCGGGGGTGTGGCCGTGGTCCTGGAAGCGGGCGAGGCGCCGGCTCTCCGCCTCGTAGGCGTTGACCGGCATCGTGTCGTAGTTGCGCCCGCCCGGATGGGCGACGTGGTAGACGCAGCCGCCGAGCGAGCGCCCGCTCCACTCGTCGAGGACGTCCAAGGTGAGGGGCGCGTGGACCGGGACGGTCGGGTGGAGGCCCGAGGCGGGCTGCCAGGCCTTGAAGCGCACGCCCGCGACCGCCTCGCCGGAGCGGCCGGTCGGGGTCATCGGCAGCCGGCGGCCGTTGCAGGTCACCGCGTGCCGGCCCTCGACGAAGCCGCTCGCCCGCACCTGCAGCCGCTCGACCGAGGAATCCACGTAGCGCACGGTGCCTCCGATCGCGCCCGTCTCGCCGAGCACGTGCCAGGGTTCGAGCGCCTGGCGCAGCTCCAGCTCGACCCCGCCGTGCGACACGCGGCCGAACAGCGGGAAGCGGAACTCGCGCTGCGCCTCGAACCAGGCCGCATCCAGGCTGTACCCGACCCGGTCGAGATCGGCGAGCACCCCGAGGAAGTCGTCCCAAACGAAATGCGGCAGCATGAAGCGGTCGTGCAGGGCCGTGCCCCAACGGACGAGGCGGCCGCCCTGCGGCTCGCGCCAGAACCAGGCGAGCAGCGCCCGGATCAGGAGCGCCTGCGCGAGGCTCATGCGGGCATCGGGCGGCATCTCGAAGGCGCGGAACTCGACGAGGCCGAGCCGGCCGGTCGGCCCGTCGGGGGAATAGAGCTTGTCGATGCAGATCTCGGCCCGGTGCGTGTTGCCGGTCACGTCGACAAGGAGATTCCGGAACAGGCGGTCGACGAGCCAGAGGGGCGCCTCGTTCCCCGGCGCCGGCACGTGCGAAAGCGCGATCTCGAGTTCGTACAGCCCGTCGTGACGGGCCTCGTCGATGCGCGGCGCCTGGCTCGTCGGGCCGATGAACAGGCCCGAGAACAGGTAGGACAGGGACGGGTGGCGCTGCCAGTAGAGCACGAGGCTCCTGAGGAGGTCGGGCCGGCGCAGGAAGGGCGAGTCGGCCGGGGTCGCGCCGCCGACCACCACGTGGTTGCCGCCGCCGGTGCCGGTGTGGCGCCCGTCGACCAGGAACTTCTCCGCCCCGAGCCGGCTCTGGCGGGCGTCCTCG
>DATLFZ010000418.1:0-2233 GCA_035540795.1 Beijerinckiaceae bacterium
GGCGCAGATAGGGGTGGACCATGTCGCCCTGGATCGGGCCGGGGCGCACGATGGCGACCTCGATGACGAGGTCGTAGAAGCATTTCGGCTTGAGCCGCGGCAGCATGGACATCTGCGCCCGGCTCTCGATCTGGAACACGCCGAGCGTATCGGCGCGCTGGATCATGCGGTAGACGGCCGGATCCTCGGCGGGAATCGTGGCGAGGGTCAGCCGCTCGCCGTAATGCCCGGCGATCAGGCCGAGCGCCCGGCGCAGGCACGAGAGCATGCCGAGCGCCAGGAGGTCGATCTTGAGGATGCCGAGCGCGTCGAGGTCGTCCTTGTCCCATTCCACCACCGTGCGCTCCGCCATGGCGGCGTTGGCGATCGGCACCACCTCGTCGAGGCGCGAGCGGGTGATGACGAAGCCTCCCGTATGCTGCGAGAGGTGGCGCGGAAAGCCGTTGAGCTCGCGGGCGAGGGAGAGGGCGAGGGCGAGGCGGGGCTCCCTCGGGTCGAGCCCCAGGCGCTCCACCTCCTTCGCCTCGACCCCGCCGGCGGACCAGCCCCAGATGTTGCCGGCAAGCGCCCCGACCGCGTCCTCCGACAGGCCGAAAGCCTTGCCGACCTCGCGCGCGGCGGAGCGGCCGCGATAGGTGATGACGGTGGCGGCGATACCGGCGCGGTCGCGGCCGTACTTGTCATAGACATGCTGGATGACCTCCTCGCGCCGCTCGTGCTCGAAATCGACGTCGATGTCGGGCGGCTCCTTGCGCTCGCCGGAGACGAAGCGCTCGAAGAGGAGGTCGTGCTTGGTCGGATCGACCTCGGTGATGCCGAGGCAGAAGCAGACGGCGGAGTTGGCCGCCGAGCCGCGGCCCTGGGCGAGGATGCCTCGGCTTCTCGCGAAGCGTACGATGTCGTGGACGGTGAGGAAATAGGGTGCGTATCTGAGCTCGGCGATCAGGGCGAGCTCGTGCCGGATCGCGGCCGCCACCTTGTCCGGCACGCCGCCGGGATAGCGCGCGCGCGCCCTCCCAGGTGAAATGCGCCAGCGCCTCCTGGGGGCAGGAAAAGCCCGCGCGGCCCTCTTCGGGGTAGTCGTAGCGCAGTTCGTCGAGGGAGAAATCGAGCCCGGCCAGGAAGGCGAGGCTCTGCGGCACGGCCTGCGGCGCCTCGCGGAACAGGCGCGCCATCTCGGCCGCGGGCTTGAGGTGGCGCTCCGCATTGGCCTCGAGCCGGCGCCCGGCCCCCTCCAGCGTGGTGCCGTGGCGGATGCAGGTGAGCACGTCCTGGAGTGCCCGGCGCTCGGGCACGTGGTAGAGCGCGTCGCCGACCGCCAGCAGGGGCAGGCCGTGGGACGCGGCGAGGGCGGCGCGCCGGGCGAGGCGCTGGCGCGGGGCGCGCCCGTGATCGGCCCGCGCCGCCAGCCAGAGCCGTCCCGGCGCGGCCTCGCGCAGGGCCCCGATCGCCCCCTCGCCGGGATCCCTGCCGCCTCCGGCCCCCGTCGCCTCCGGCATCAGGGCGAGCCGGAGCCCCTCTGCATGGGCGAGGAGGTCGTCGAGGACGAGGTGGCACTCGCCCTTGGGCGCGCGCCGGTTGCCGAGGGTGAGCAGACGGCAGAGCCGGCCATAGCCGGCCCGGTCCCGCGGATAGGCGAGGATGTCGGGCGTGCCGTCGGCGAAGACGAGGCGCGCGCCGACGGCGAGCTTCAGCGCCCCCGCGCCCTCGCGCCCGCGCCATTCCTTGAGGGCGGCATGGGCGCGCACGACGCCCGCCAGCGAGTTGCGGTCGGCGATGCCGAGCCCCGCGAGGCCGAGGCTCGCGGCCTGCGCCACGTATTCCTCCGGGTGCGAGCCGCCGCGCAGGAAGGAAAAGTTGGTGGTGACGGCGAGTTCGGCATAGGCGTCAGTCATGGCACCGCCCGCAAGCGCGGCGCCGCCCCCTCCACCGCCTGCGGCGGTCCCCCTCCCCCGCTGGCGCGGGGGAGGATTTGGGGGGGAGGATGTCGAAGCCGGCGCGCATGGCTCACGCGAACAGGCCGTGCATGAACCAGCGCGGGCGCACCGTCTCGCGGCCATAGAGGCCCTCGCGGAACAGCCAGAAGCGGCGGCCCTGGCGGTCCTCGGCGCGGAAATAGTCGCGGGTGAAGGCGGCGCCCGCCCACCAGGCGGGGGCGATGCGCTCGGGGCCCTCGAAGGCGGCGGTCTCGTGCAAGACGCGCCGCCAGCGAAAGCGCAAGGGGGGCCCGTCC
>DATLFZ010000419.1:0-20686 GCA_035540795.1 Beijerinckiaceae bacterium
CCTCCGCCTGCTCGCGGAAGGCCTCGACCGCTTCGGCCGGCGTGAGCGCGCCGAGGGGAGCGAAGAGTTCGCCGGTCGGGCCGATCGAGCCGGCGACGACCACTTCGCGGCCGG
Organism: Beijerinckiaceae bacterium; assembly: GCA_035540795.1. GTDB lineage: Bacteria > Pseudomonadota > Alphaproteobacteria > Rhizobiales > Beijerinckiaceae > JAJKJG01. The sequence goes on from DATLFZ010000419.1 coordinate 115, forward strand.
CCGCGTCGGCGACCTCCCGGCCGAGCCGGGCCGCGAGGGCGTTGAGCTCGCGCACCCGTCCCTCGAGCCCGTGCAGCTTCAGCCGGTGCCGGTTCGCCCCGAAGCTGTCGGTCAGCACGATGTCGGCCCCGGCCTCGACGAAGGAGCGGTGGAGCGCACGGATGTCGTCCGGCCGCTCGAGGAGCCAAGCCTCCGGCGGCTCGCCCGATGCGAGGCCCATGGCGAAGAGGTTCGTCCCCGTCGCCCCGTCGGCGAGGAGGCAGTCGCGCCGCGCGAGGAGATCGGCGAGGCGGCTCATGGGTCGGTCCGGTTCATGCCGTGAGTGTAGCCGGCGGGTGTGTGGCCCGTCATCCCGGCCGCCGGCCTTCGCGGCGGGGACGCCGGGCGGGCGCCGAGCGGTCCGGCAGGGCGACGGCGGCGGAGAGGTTCGGAAACGGATCGCTGGCGTGGGGGAAGGCCATCGCGGCGACGAAATGCGCCTGGAAGAGCGGCTCGGTCGCGGTCTCGACCTTTTCGATCCGCGGCACGAGGGCCGCGATCTCCGCCCGGGCGGCGGCGTCGAGGAGCGCGATGCGGGCGCCGGTGCCGGCTGCATTGCCGGCGGAGCCGATCCGGTCGAGAGGGCAGTCCGGCACGAGCCCCAGCACCATGGCGTAGAGCGGGTCGATGTGGCTGCCGAAGGCCCCGGCGAGGGTCACCCGATCCACCGCCGCGACGCCCGCCCGGTCCATCAGGAGCTTCGCCCCCGCATAGAGGGCGGCCTTGGCGAGCTGGATCGCCCGGACGTCGTTCTGGGTGACGGCGATGCGCGGCTCGCCGTCCCGGATCACATAGGCGAAGGTTCGTCCCTCCGGCACGATCCGCGGGCTGCGCCCCGCCATGGCGCCATCGATCGCGCCGTCGACAGAGAGGAGGCCGGCGAGGAGCATCTCGGCGATCGCCTCGACGATGCCGGAGCCGCAGATGCCGGTGACCCCGGGCGCGGCCTCGGCGAAGCCGGGCTCGTCCGACCACATATCACAGCCGACCACCTTGAACCGCGGCTCGAAGCTGTCCCGGTCGATGCGCAGGCGCTCGATGGCGCCGGGCGCGGCGCGCTGGCCGGACGAGATCTGCGCGCCCTCGAAGGCGGGGCCCGTCGGCGAGGAGCAGGCGAGGAGCCGCCCGCGGCCGCCGAGGATCGCCTCGGCGTTGGTCCCGACGTCGACCACCAGGGTGAGCTCGTCGCCGAGGTGGGGCGCCTCGGACAGGACGACGGCGGCGGCGTCGGCGCCCACGTGGCCGGCGATGCAGGGCAGGGTGTGGACGAAGGCCCCGGCGGCGAGCGTCAGGCCGAGGTCGCGGGCGGGCGTATCCCGGGCGTCGTCGAGGGCGAGGGCGAACGGGGCCCCACCGAGCTCGGTCGGGTCGAGGCCGAGGAGGAGGTGGTGCATGACCGGATTGCCGACCGCCGTCGCCTCGACCACGTCGCCACGGTCGATCCCCGCCTGCGCGCAGAGGTCGCCGGCGAGCCGGTCGAGCGCCTCGCGCAGGGCCGCGGTGAGCTCCGCGTCGCCCCCCGGGTGCATCATCACGTAGGAGACCCGGCTCATCAGGTCCTCGCCGAACCGGATCTGCGGGTTCATGACCCCGCCGGAGGCGACCACCTCGCCGGTGAAGAGGTCGCACAGGTGGGCGGCGACGGTGGTCGAGCCGATGTCGACGGCAAGGCCGAAGACCCGCTCCTTCAGGCCGGGATAGACGGCGACGAGGTCGCTGCCGTGCCGGATCGCGGCCGTGACCGCGAAGCCGCCCTCCCGCAGGGTCCGCTGCAGCCCGCCCAGCACCGCGACTTCGGCGCGGGTCTCCGAGAGGCCCCATTGTTCGCGCAGCGCCCGGCGCAGGCGCGTGAGGTCGCTCGCCGGATCGTCCATGTCCGGCGGGGCGACCTCGACGTAGTGGAGGCGCACCACGGGGTCGACCGCGATCGCCCGCACGGCCGCGTCCTTGCGCACCACCTGCCGGTGGAGCTGGCTCTCGGCGGGCACGTCGACGACGAGGTCGTCGGAAAGGCGCGCCTGGCAGCCGAGGCGGCGCCCCGAGGCGAGGCCGCGCTTTTCGGCGTAGCGCGCCTCCGTCTCGGCGAAGGGCGAGGCATGGTCGGGCGCGGAGACGATGCCGTGCTTCGGGAAGTCGCCTTGCGCGATCTCGATCTGGCAGCGTCCGCAGATGCCGCGCCCGCCGCAGACCGAGTCGAGGTCGACGCCGAGGCGGCGGGCCGCGTCGAGGACGCTCGTTCCTTTCGGGAAGCGCCCCCGCTTGCCCGAGGGCGAGAAGACCACGAGCGGCTCACGCACGGCCGCCGGCCTCGACGAGACGGGCGAGGCGATCGCGGTCGTACGCCGCTTCGAGCCGGGCCGCCGCCGCGTCCGCCTCCGCCTCGAGATCGTCGCCGCAGGGGACCGGATCGGCCCGGCGCCATTCCGCGAGGTAGGCGTCGCTCTCCCGGGTCCCGGCCCGCATGGCGGCGGCGTCGATCGCCTCCTGGAACCGGGCCGGAAGCTCGCGCTTCGCCGTGTGCCGCCCCTCCCGCACCACCACCTGGGCCGGGATGTCGCGCCAGTAGAGCACGGTCAGCTGGCCCATCAGGCGGGCTCGCGGGCGAGGAAGCGTTCGATCCCGGAGAGGCCGGTGAACCGGGTCTCCAGCGGCAGGCCGAGCCGGGCCGCCGCCTTCTCCGCGCGGGCGGTAAGGTCCGGGTCGTGCGTCTGCGCGAGGTAGATCACCCGCCGGTAGTTGCCGAAATAGGCCGGCAGCAGCTCCGGATAGCGGTCGAGGCCGAGCCCTTTGACGATCAGCCGGTCGAAATGGCGCACGAGATAGTCGGTGAGGAAGAAGGTCGCCGGATCCTCCTCCGCGACACGCTCGAATTCCTCGCCTCCGAGGTAGAACTCGTAGCAATGGGCGCCCTCGATGCGCTCGGCGCCCTCCTCTTCCAGGACCCTGTCGAGCAGGCCGCCGGTGCCGCAATCCGCGTAGAGGACGAGGACGCGGTCGAATCCGGCCCGCTTCGCCCGGATCTTGCGCCGCACCGCCTCCGCGATGCGCTCCGGCCGGTTGTGCAGGCTCGCCGGCAGGCAGGCGACCTCGAGGTGGTTCCAGGCGTTCTGGCGGGCCAGGGCGACGTATTCGCGGGCGAGCGCCCCGCAGGCGATCACGAGGGTCCGGGGCGGGCCGGGCCGGGCGCTCACGCGAGGCCCCGCGCCTGGGCGGTGCCCTGGCGGCGGGCGAGCAGGGCCTTGGCGGTCTCGACCGCCACGGCCGCGTCGCGGCAATAGGCGTCGGCCCCGATCGCGTCCGCGAACTGCTCGTTGAGCGGCGCGCCGCCGACCAGCACGACGTAGTCGTCGCGAATGCCGCGCTTCTTCAGCTCGTCGATCACCACCTTCATATAGGGCATCGTCGTGGTGAGCAGGGCCGACATGCCGAGGATGTCCGGCTTGTGCTCCTCGATCGCGGCGAGATACTTCTCCACGGCGTTGTTGATGCCGAGGTCGACGACCTCGAAGCCGGCGCCCTCCATCATCATGCAGACGAGGTTCTTGCCGATGTCGTGGATGTCGCCCTTGACGGTGCCGATGACCATCTTGCCGATGCGCGGGGCGCCGGTCTCGGCGAGCAGCGGGCGCAGGATCGCCATGCCGGCCTTCATGGCGTTGGCCGACATCAGCACCTCGGGCACGAACAGGATGCCGTCGCGAAAGTCCTCGCCGACGATGCGCATCCCGTCGACGAGGGGGACGGTGAGCACGTCGTAGGGGGTCCAGCCGCGGGCGAGGAGGATGCGGACCCCCGCCTCGATCTCCGCCTTGAGGCCGTCGTAGAGGTCCTCCTTCATCTGCGCGACGAGGTCGTCGTCGGAGAGGGCGTCGAGATCGATGTCGTCGGCCATCGGGGGAAGGGCTCGGGCTTGCGGCCCTCCGGATGTAGTACGAATCGCCGGGATCGGCCAAGGGGCTGCCAGAAAATGGAAAACGTCGTCGTCATGGTCGCGCCGAACGGGGCGCGGCGGAGCAAGGCCGACCATCCGGCCCTGCCGATCCGGCCGCAGGAGATCGCCCGCGAGGCGGCCCGCTGCCGAGGGGCGGGGGCCGCCGCCATCCACCTCCACGTCCGCGATGGGCAGGGGGGCCACAGCCTCGACCCCGGGCTCTACCGCGAGGCGATCGCCGCGGTCGGGGAGACCTCCGACCTCCTCGTCCAGGTCACCACCGAGGCGGTCGGGATCTACGGCCCGGACGCGCAGATGGCGGCCATGGACGCCCTCCTGCCGGAGGCCTTCTCGGCCGCGTTGCGCGAGCTCGTTCCCGACGAGGGCTCGCGGGAGCGGGCGCGGGACTTCCTCCACGCCCACGCGGAGCGGGGCGCCCTCGTCCAGCACATCCTCTACGACCCGGCCGACGTGGAGCGGTTCCAGAGCCTGGTGGCGGAGGGGGTGATCCCGACCCGCGGCGCGAGCGTGCTGTTCGTCCTCGGCCGCTACGCCGCCGGCCAGCGCTCGCACCCGCGCGACCTCTTGGCGTTCCTCGCCGCCTGGCGGCTCGATCTGCCCTGGATGCTGTGCGCCTTCGGCCCCCGGGAGGCGGCCTGCCTCGCCGCGGCGGCCGCCATCGGCGGCCACGTCCGGGTCGGATTCGAGAACAACCTGTGGCTTCCCGAGGGGAGCCTCGCCCCGGACAACACGACCCTCGTCGAGCGGGTCGCCGGCCTCCTGCGCGGCATGGGCCTTGCGCCCTGCGGGCCCGACGAGGCCCGGCGGCTCCTCGGCGGCGCGCCGGCGGCCGGTCGATGAAGGGCGTCAGCGCCGGCGGGTCTCGGACAGGAGCATCCAGATGCCGCTCGCGACGATGACGAAGGCGCCGACCCAGGTCCACAGGTCGGGCATCTGGCCGAACACGGCGAGGCTCAGGACGGCGGCCCCGATCAGCTGCGCGTAGTTGAACGGCGCCACCACCGGGGCCGGGGCGAGCTCGAAGGCCCGGACGATGAAGTAGTGGCCGAAGCCGCCGAACACCCCGAGGCTCAGGAACACGGCTGCGTCGAACCAGCTCTCCGGCGTCTTCCAGATGAAGGGCAGCGGGATCGACAGGAGCACGAACCCGGACAGGGCGATGTAGGTGATCGAGGTCTCGGCCGGATCGTGGGCGGCGAGCTTGCGGGTGAGGAGCTGGTAGAAGGCCGACGAGAGGGCGCTGCCGAACAGGAGGAGGATCGCCGGGTGGGTGGCGCCGAGCCCTGGCCTCACGATGATCAGCGCCCCGGCGAAGCCGACCGCCACCGCGATCCAGCGCACCGGGCCGACCCGTTCGCCGAGGGCGAGCGGCGCGAGCGCCGTGACGATGAACGGGCCGGTGAAGCTGATCGCCGCCGCCGTCGGCAGGCTCACGACCTGCAGCGCGCCGATGAACAGGACCGTCGAGATGGCGAGGAAGGTCGAGCGCGCCAGCTGCATACCGGGCCGCGCCGCCCGCAGAAGGGCGAGGCCGCGCCGGGGCGCGAAGGCCAGCACCATGTAGAGGAAGTGCCCGGCATAGCGCGCCCAGGCGATCTCGAGGACGGGATAGGCGGCGGTGAGGTACTTCGAGCCGGCGTTGAGGACCGGGATCAGCGCCGCCGCGAAGACCATGTAGAGCACGGCCCGGCGGACGTCGTCCGGCGCGCGTTCCATGCCCCCTCCCCTGCGCGGTTCAGCCGGCGGTCGTCTCGTCGAGCGCGGGCGCGCCGGCGGGCTCGCGCCCGGCCGGGCCCGGGAAGGCGAGGCTGATGCGGGTGCCGGCATGGTCCGGATCGGTCATGACCACCGCATCGAGGTTCACGGCCATCGCCTTGACGATGCGGGAGCCGAGGCCGCTGCCGCTCGGGGCGGAATCGGCGAGGCCGACCCCGTCGTCCTCGACGCACAGGACGAAGCCGCCCGGCTCCTCGCGAAAGCCGACCCGGATGTCGCCGCCGGTCCCGTCCGGGTAGGCGTACTTGTAGGCGTTCGTGACGAGCTCGGTGACGATCACGCCGACCGACACCGCCTTGTCGGTGGGAATGCGCACCGGAGCCGCGTCGAGCAGCACCGGATGCGCCCGTCCCTCCGCCCGCATGGCCGTCTCGAGCTCGTCGACGAGGCTGCGCAGATAGGAGGCCATCTCGACGAAGCGCACGTCCTCGGAGGTGTAGAGCCGGCGGTGGATGCCGGCGATGGCGGCGATCCGGTTCTGGGTCTCGATGAGGGCGTCCCGGGCCGCCTGGTCGCGCAGGCCGTTCGCCTGCATCGACACGAGAGAGGCGACGAGAGCGAGGCTGTTCGCCACCCGGTGGTTCACCTCGCGCAGGAGCATCTCGGCGCGCTCGCGCGCCTCGCGCATCTCGCGCTCGGCGACCTCCTTCTGCCGGCGCAGCCGGCGGCCCTCGATCGCCTGCTCGACGGCCTTGCGCAGCAGCTCGAGGAAGAGCCCGCCCACGTCCTTGATGACGTAGTCGTCGGCCCCGGCCTTGAGGGCCGCGACGGCGAGCCGGCCCTCGTCGGCGCCGGTGACGTAGATCACCGGCAGGAACGGGTCGAGGGCGCGGATCTCCTGGAGCACCTCGATCCCTTCGCGCCCCGGCATGAAGTGGTCGAGGGCGACCGCGTCGAACGGCTCGTCCCGCAGCCGCGCCAGCCCCTCGTCGCCGCTGCCGGCGACGGCGACGGAGAAGCCGTGGCGCACGAGGGCGCGCTCGACCAGCCGGCGCAGGGCCGGATCGTCGTCGATGTAGAGGACCCGGACCGGCGCGCCGGGCATTCAGGCCTCCGGAACCTGCATCACGGTCAGGAACAGCCCGAGCTGGCGGATCGCCTGGGCGAAGGATTCGTACTCGACCGGCTTGGTGATGTAGACGTTGCAGCCGAGGTCGTAGCAGCGCTGGACCTCGCGCTGGTCGTCCGTGGTGGTGAGGACCACGACGGGGGTCCGCTTGAGCTTCTCGTCGCTCTTGAGGCGGGCGAGGATGTCGACCCCCTGCATGTCCGGCAGGTTCAGGTCGAGCAGGACGAGGAGCGGCCCGCCTTCCCGCACCGGCGCCGAGAACAGGTGCTCGAGCCCCTCGGTGCCGCTGGCGAAATGCTTGATCTCGTTGTTGACCCCGGCCCGGCGGATGTTCTTCTCGATGAGGCGCGCATGGCCCTCGTCGTCCTCGATCATGACGATCACGACGGGTTGCTGTCTCATTACGCGGCCTCCTTACTCGGTTGCAGCACCTTAGGGACGGTGACGATGAAGGTCGAGCCTCGGCCGAACTCCGATTCCACGGTGATCGTGCCCCCGAGCCGGCGCACGAGGGCCCGCACATGGGCGAGCCCGATGCCCTCGCCGGGCTGGGTCTGGGCGCCGGCGCGGCGGAACAGGTCGAAGATGCGCTCGAAATCCTTGGGCTCGATGCCGCGGCCGTTGTCCTCGACCTCGTAGCGGGCGTGCGGGCCGAACTCGCGGCCGCGCACCACCACCCGGCCCGGGCGGCCGGGCTCGAGGTACTTGATCGCGTTCTCGATCAGGTTGCTGAAGATCTGCTCGACCGCGAGGCGGTCGGTGACGAGGTCGGGCACGTCCTCGACGACGAGTTCGGTGCCGGAGGCGTCGAGCTGGTGGGTGAGGCTGCCGGCGATGCCCTCGAGGAGCGGGCGGACGGCGAGCGGCTCCGGCGTCAGCACCCGCCGCCCCTCGCGGGACAGCTTGAGGATGGCGTTGATGAGCCGGTCCATCTTGGCGGTCGAGGCCCGGATGAAGCCGAGCGCCTCCGGCAGGTCGGTCTCGACGGCGGCGCGCACGTCCTCCCCGGCGAGGTCCGGCGCCTTCTCGGCCACAGTGCGGAAGAAGCGCTCGATCTCGCCCCGGACGGCGTCGAGCTCGCTCGTAAAGCCCATGACGTTGACGAGGGGCGCGCGCAGGTCGTGGCTGACGATGTAGGCGAAGCGCTGGATCTCGTCGTTCGCCGCCTTGAGGTCGGCGACCCGCGCCGCGACGATCGCCTCGAGGTTGCGGTTGATCGCCTGGAGGGCGTCGCGGGCCTGCTCGACCTCGGCGGTGCGCTCGCGGACCCGGGCCTCGAGCATGCTGTTCAGCCGTTCGAGCTCGTCGCGGCGGCGCTTGAGGTCGACGGAAGCGGCGGCGATGGCCTCGCCGACGACGTTCACCTCGGCGACGCCGCTCCGCGGGGCGGCGACGACCTCGCCGCGCCCCATCCGCCCCGCGTCGGCGGCGAGGGCCGCGAGGGGCGCGGCGAGGCGCCGGCCGAGCCAGACCGCGAACAGGAAGGACAGGACCACCACCACGGCCCCGAGCGCGAGGAGCACGAGGAGCGTGCGGTAGAGCGGCTGCTCGACGAGCCGCTCCGGCACGGTCACCACCGCCCGCCAATCGGAGACGCTCGATGCGGCAAAGGAGGACACGACCCGGCGGCCGACGAGGTCGACCCCGTACCACTCCCCTTCCCGGGTGCCCATGGCCTCCCGCAGGCCTTCGGGGGCCATGCGGCCGACGAACCGCTCCGCCGCCTCGGAGCGGGCCGCGACCACCCCCGCGCCGTCCACGAAAAGGGCGGTCCAGCCAGGGGGAATCCGGACGGTGCGCAGCACGGCGTCGACCCGGGCGAGGCCCGCAGTGAGGCGCAGGAAATAGGCGGCCTCCCCGTCGCGACGGATCGGCAGCAGGATCGCGACCGCCGGCGCCGCCGCGAGGGGCCCTTCGAACACGTTGGTGACCACGGCCGTCCCCGCCGAGAGCGCCGCCTTCTCGGCGGCGAGGAGGCGGGGGTCCTCGGGCAGGGCCGTGCCCCAGGGCACGCGGGTGTTGACGAGCTGCTGTCCGGCGAGGTCGCGCAGGACGATGGTCGCGTCCTCCTGGGCGCCGAACTCGCTCGCCTGGCGGTGGAAGGCGGCGAAGTCGCCGCGGCGCAGGTTGTCGGAGAGCGCGAGCGCGCGCAGGGCCGACCTCTTGCCCTCGAACTCCCGGTCGAGGGCGACCGCGAGGCTGCGTGCGGCGTTGCGCACGTCGCTGTCGAGGCGCGCGCGCTCGGACTGCGCGAAGTGCCAGAGGGCCACGGCCCCGAACACGATCAGGGGCCCGACGATGGCGAGCACCAGGAGGGTCAGGTGCGCCTCGGTCGAGATCGCCCGCGTCTGTTCCTTCACCGGCCCTGCCCGTCTCCTCTCGCCCCGGAGGCGCGATAGCAGAGCGGCCGGACGATTGCCAAGCGGCGCGGGCGCGCAGGGGCGCCCGGCCCGCCTCAGTGGTTGACGTTGGCGGCGCCCGTGGGTGCGAGGGCGGCCCAGCGCTCGGCCGCGGCGCGGTCGGCGAGGGCCGGCTCGGCCGCCGGCCGGGCGGTGCCGAAGATCCGCGCGGCCTCGCGCCGGGCGGCGATCTCGCCCCGCGCCACCCAGCGCACGATGTCGCGCCAGCGGAAGATCTTTCCGGCGCTCGCCCAGTTCCCGTCGGGGACCTCCTTGATGACGCACCAGACCCGGTGCGCCTCGTCCTCGGAGAAGGGCGTTCCCTCGGCGGCGAGCACGGTCGCGGTCGTCTGTCGGGCGAGGGACGCCTTGCGCGCCTCGTCGAGGGCGCCGACCGGGACCGTGAAGACGACCCGGTAGCGGGGCTTCGTCGCGGGGCGGCCGCCGATATAGACCCGGCGCGGCTCGACCTCGTTCACCTCGACGCAGGCGATCGAGTGCGCGACCGGGCTCCCGGCCCGGGCGCCCTGGTGGTCGAGGAAGATCTCGGTGATCTCCCCGGCGAGGGTGTCGATGGCGCGGTCGTCGAGGGCGCCGCGGGTGATGGTGAGTTCGGCGAGAGGCATGGTCCGTCTCCGGCTGGAACGGGTCGGCTCACTGGGGGATGGCGGGGGACTGGATGCGGGCCTGGAGACGGTCCTGGGCCGACACCAGCTTCTCCATCTTGCGCAGGTCCAGGCGGTCGATGCCCATGGCGCAGTCGACCCAGATGTCGGTGACGTCCCGCAGCTCCTCGAAGGTCAGGGGCGAGACCCGGCGCCGGGTGCGGAAGATCGCGCATTGCGCGTTGTGGCGGCGGGCGTTGCGGGCGATGTAGTCGCGCACCGCCGCCTCGCCCTGCCCGTCCTCGGCCACCACGTCGACGACGCCGAGAGCGTGCAGTTCCGCGGCGCTCCACGGACCGCCGTCGAGGATCAGCTTCTCCGTCGCCGCGGCGCCGATGCGTCGGGCGAGGTAGCTGTAGGCGCCCATGCCGGGAAACAGGTTGAACAGGATCTCGGGCAGACCGAACTGGGCCGAGCGCTCCGCGACCAGGACGTTGCAGGACAGGGCCGATTCGAGGCCCCCGCCCAGCGCCTGGCCCTGGATCAGGGCGATCGTGACCACCGGCAGGCCGGCGCTCATCGCGTTCTCGTAAGTCATCCGGGCGCAGGCGTGGGCGTAGCGGCGCAGCCCCTCCCGGTCGCCGCGCCGGATCAGCGCCGAGAACAGCGCGAGATCGCCGCCCAGGCTGAACACCCCCGGAACGCCCGAGCGGTAGACGAGGTATTTCACCGGCGCCTCGCCCCCGGGCGCCTCGGCGAAGAGCCGGCGCATGCGGGCGTAGAGGGCGAGATAGTCCTCGATCAGCTTCATCGTGAAGCACGGACGGCCGGTCGGGACCATGGTCGACCACAGGACCCGGTCCTGCGCCTCGATGGCGAGCTCGATCTCGCGCAGGCAGGGACCGAAGGCCTCGAGTTCGGCCGCCGCCCAGGCGTGGAGGTCGGCCGCGCCGGCCGGAGCCGGGGCGAGTTCGCCGTGCCGGCCGGGGTTTCTCACTTCTGGTTGTGTGGAGGGGAAAGAACGAACGACCGGAACCGTCTCGATCTGAAACATGATGGGCCTTCCGCCGCTTCGGTAGGACAGAACAACCGTAGCATGTCACAGGGAATCGTTAAGCGTAACCCCATCTTAAGGTTAATTTTTGAACCGGCGCTCCCGGCTCGGGCCGGATCCGGCGACCGTCCGGCGACGCCCGCGACGACGCGCAACCTGAAGTGACGAAACGGCAACCCGCGTCTGCGCCGGCAGTGCGCGCGGCGGCGCCCCGCCCTCAGGCGGCGCGGCGACCGGGACGGCGGAACTCGGCGAGGAGCTTGCGCAGCTGCGGGCTCGGCACCGGGCGGCTGAAGAGGAAGCCCTGCGCCTCGTCGGGCCCGACCTCGGCCGAGACGAGCCCGAGCTGCTCCTCGGTCTCGATCCCCTCCACGACCACCGCCATGCCGAGATCGGCGCACAGGCGGGTGACGCCGCGCAGCATCACCAGCGTGCGCGGGCTGACCCCGAGGCCGCGCAGGAACGAGCGGTCGATCTTGACCTTCTGGAAGGGGAAGCTGTGCAGGTAGGCGAGGCTCGAATAGCCGGTGCCGAAATCGTCGAGGGAGATCCGGATGCCGAGGGCGCGCAGCTCGTGCAGGGTGGCGCGGGTGGCGTCGATGTCCTGGAGCAGCACCGATTCGGTGATCTCGAGCTCGAGCCGCTGCGGCGACAGACCGGAGGCGGCGAGCGCGCCCTTCACCGCCTCGACCAGGCCCGTGCGCCGGAACTGCACCGAGGACAGGTTGACCGCGACCCGGACGCCGCCCGGCCAGGACGCCGCCTCCCGGCAGGCCTGGTTCAGGACCCAGTCGCCGAGCTCGACGATGAGGCCCATCTCCTCGGCGGCCGGGATGAACTCGCCCGGGGAGACCATGCCCCGCTCCGGGTGACGCCAGCGCACGAGGCCCTCGCAGCTGGCGATGCGCCCCGAGGCGAGGTCGACGATCGGCTGGTAGTGGAGCTCGAACTGGTCGAGGGCGAGCGCCCGGCGCAGGTCCTGCTCGAGGGTGCGCCGGGCGCGGGCGCGGGTGTCCATGTCCTGCTCGAAGAAGCGCCAGGTGCCGCGGCCCTCGGCCTTGGCCCGATAGAGGGCCATGTCGGCGTTCTTGAGGAGGTCGTCCCCGTCCTCGCCGTCCTGGGGCGCCACGGCGATGCCGATGCTGCCGCCGATGAGGACCTGATGGCCCTCGACGTCGTATGGCTTGCCGAGCTCGTCGACGATCCGCCGCGCCAGCGCGCCGACGTCGTCCGCGCAGGCGACGCCGGACTGGAGCACCACGAACTCGTCGCCGCCGAACCGGGCGACCACGTCGGTGTCCCGCACCGTCGCCCGCAGCCGCTCGCCGACGGCGCACAGGAGCCGGTCGCCGAAGGGGTGCCCCTGCGTGTCGTTGACCTGCTTGAACTCGTCGAGGTCGATGCACAGGACCGCGAAGGACTCGTCCCGCCGCCGGGACTGCGCCAAGGCGAGGTCGAGGTGCTCGCGGAAGGAATTCCGGTTGAGGAGGCCCGTGAGCACGTCGTAGCGCGCCATGTGGGCGAGGCGCGTCTCCGCCCTCGTGCGCTCGGTGATGTCCTCGACGAGGACGACCGAGCCGCCGGATTCCATCGCCTGGAAGGTCAGGGCGAAGGTGCGCTCGTCCGGCGCGACGAGGCGGTAGGAATCCCGGTCGCGGCCGGCGAGGCAGCGGGTGACGTCGGCGGCGATGCGCTTGAGGTCGCCCTCGGCGATGACCCCGGTCTCGACGCATTCGGCCAGGAACTCGACCATCGGCATGCCCCGGCGGTCGACGGTCGGGTCGAGACCGAAGAGCCCGACCAGGGGGGCGTTGAAGACCATGATCCGGCCCTGCGGATCGAGCATGCACAGGCCGTGCGACATGTTGTTGAGGGCGGTGTCGAACCGGTCGGCGAGGGCGGCGACCTCCCGGGTCTTCACGAGCGCCTTGACGAGGGTCTCGTGCAGGGCCTGCGACACGCCCTTCATGCTGGTGAAGAACAGGACGAGGAGGAAGGCGAGGCCGGCATAGAGCGGGTCGCTGTGCATCAGGAGCCCGGCCGCGAGGGGCCCGGCGCCGAGCACGATCTGCCCGTTGACGATCCACGGCCGGCCGGCGTTGCGGCCCGAGATGCCGGCGGTGTAGCCGACCGTCACCGCGGCGCAGATGAGGTGGACGACCGCGTCGTCCGAGAGGGCGATGGCGACGAAGCACCACAACCCGAACAGGGCGGCGTAGGCGTAGGCGCCGACCGCGTAGCGCACCTCCCAGCGGCGGGTCTCCGCCGGCGAGGTCTCGCCGCGGCGGCCGTAGGCGAGGAGCGTCGCCACACGGCACAGGCCGACGACGGCGATCGCCGCGGAGACGAGGTAGAGCGCCGGCTCGCCGGCCCGGGCGGCGGTCATGGCGGCCGCCACGGAGCCGCCGATGGCACCCCCGAGGAGCGAGACGAAGGAGCCGAACAGGGAATCGACCAGGGACGCGTAGACGTCCGCCGGCAGGTCCGGCGAGCGACGTCTGCGAGGTCCGGGCGAAGAGGGCATCCTGCGCTCCGCGGCACGGATCCTGGCGCATGCCGCGGCACCACGTTGCCTGCAACCGGTGAACCGATCGTTCACGGAATCGACCAGGGCGGGCGTTTTGCGCGCGAAATCAGCGCTTTTAAGCCTCGCCGAGCTCGTCGCGGGCGCGGATGAGGTCCCGCAGGGTGGTGATCGTCGAGGCGTCTGCGACTCCGTCGACCCGCGCCGGGCGGAAATGCCGCTGGAAAGCCGCGACCACGAAGGCGGTGTCCTCGTCGTAGACGCCACCGAGCGGCACGCCGTAGCCGTAGAGCGCGAGCATCGCCTGCAGCGCCTCGATGGGCGGCCCGCTCTCCCCCTGCGCGAAGAAGCGCCCGTCCCGGATCGGAGCCGGCGGCACCCACAGGCCGACGCCCTCGCGGGCGAGGCGCTCCCACGGAAAAAGCTCGCCGGGATCGCGCTTGCGTCGGGGGGCCACGTCGGAATGGGCGAGCACCCGGTGCTTCGGGATGCGCCGGCGCGCGCAGATGTCCCGGCACAGGGCGATCGTCGCGGCGATCTGCGCCTCCCCGTAGGGCGGCAGGCCGCCGTCGTGACCCGGATTGGCGATCTCGATCCCGATCGAGCGCGAGTTGACGTCGGTCTCTCCGGCCCAGTGGGACAGACCCGCATGCCAGGCCCGGCGCGCCTCCGGCACCATCTGGATCACGCGCCCGTCCTCCAGGACGACGTAGTGGGCCGAGACCTGCGAGACCGGGTTCGCCAGCCATCGCACGGCCTCGCCCTCGTCCGGCATGCCGGTGTAGTGGAGGAGGAGGATGTCCGGCCGTTTGCCCGGCGCCCGCTCGCCGTGGTTCGGCGAGGGGACCACCGCGGCGGCGACCGGGCTCTCGGGGGCGAGGCTCATCGGATGCCGCGCTCGGAGCCGATGCGGTCCCACGCCTCGTTGATGACCGCGAGCCGGTGGGTCGCGATCTTCACCGCCTCCGGCGGCAGGCCGCGGGCGATCTCCCGGTCCGGGTGCAGCTCGGCGACGAGGCGGCGGTAGTGGCGCTTGAGGTCCTGGTCGGACATCCCGCGGTCGGCCCCGAGCACGAGGTAGGGGTCGTCCGGGCGGCGCACGTGACGGGCGGCGATTCGCTCGAAATCCGCCTTGCCGGTACCGAAGATCTCGGCGACCCGGCCGATATATGCGAACTCGGCCTCGTGCACCGCCCCGTCGGCGGTGGCGATGTCGAACAGGCCGTCGAGCACGTCCTCGAGCAGGGCCGGCTCGTCGCGCAGCAGGTCGCCGAGCTGGCGGGCGTAGGCCTCGAAGCCGGCGGTGGTCTTCTTGGCGAGGTCGAACAGGCGCTCGACCTTCGGCCGCTCGGCGGCGGGCACCTCGACGATGCGCCGGAAGGCCTCGACCTCGGCGGCGGCGACGACCCCGTCCGACTTCGCCATCTTGGCCGAGAGGGCGATGAGCCCGGTGGTGAAGACGACGTCCCGCGGCGGGGGGCCGAACATCGCCCCCTCCCGGTCGACCAGCATGTGGCCGGCGAACCCGCCGAGGAGCGCGCCGAGCGGGCCGCCCGCGGCGAAGCCGAGCCCGGCCCCGCCGAGCTTCCCCCAGATCGAAGTGCTCATGGGGGGCTTGGTAGCGGCTGGCGGCGCGGATGGGAATCCTCTTCTCAGGACGGCCCCTCGCGGCCGAGGAGGCGCTTCGGGGCCCTGGCGCGCCAGGCGAGGCGGAGGGCGCTCCGCACGGCGGCTTCGTCCGCGGCGGCGAGCCGGACCTGCGTGTGGCCGGCCCGGCCCCAGGCGCCGGCCACGGGCGCGAACACGGCGGGAGCCGCGGCCACCACCACGGCCTGATCGTCCGGCGAAAGCTTCACGACCCCGCAGGACGCGTCCGGAGAGCCGAGCGTCGCGAAGATGCGCCCCCCGACGCGGAAGTCCGGGTGGCCCATGTGCCCGCCTTCGACCGCCTCGGGCAGGCTCAGGGCGATGGAGCGGAACGCGTCCGGGGTCATGGGAAAGGCCGGGGCGCGCGCCCCGGCCGTCGCGAGAGCCGCCTCGCTCAGCGGCAGTAGTAGAGCCCGTCGCGGGCGCGGTAGTAGCCGTAGGGGCACACGTCCGGGCCCGGCGCGGTCGCCGCGCCGACGATGGCGCCGCCGGCAGCGCCGACCGCTGCGCCGGCGAGGGCGCCGCTCGCCCGGCCCGTGGCGGCGGCACCGATCGCCGCGCCGGTGAGGCCGCCGATCACGGCGCCGCCCGCCGCGCGCTCCTGCGGCGTGTAGCAGGCGGAGACGGAGAGGGCGAGCGCCCCCGCAGTGACGAGGCTGAGGATCTTCTTCATCGCAAGTTCCCTGTTGGTTCGGGCCGACCGGCGGGCGCGCAGCTTGGCCTTGCGCCCTCGCAAACTCCCGCCGCAGGCCGGAGTTCCCGCATGCGGCCGGGCGATCAAGCTTCGCTTTGAGGCGATGTGAAGGCAGTCAACGCCCGCGGCGCAGCAGGCGCCGCACGGGCGCGAGCAGGGCGGTCCGCATCTCGTCGAGCCCCTCGATCTCCTCGACCTCGAGGGCGGCGGTCGTCACCACGTCCTCCTCGAGGGCGGCAGCGACGAGGGTGGCGGTGCCGAGCGCGATCCGGTCGCCGACTTCGATGCGGTCCTCGAACCGTTCGGCGAAGGCCTCCGCCACGGTGAGGCCCTGGAGGTCCTCCGGCAGCGGCAGGCCGTAGGCGGCGGCGAGGTCGGCGAGGGGCACCTTGCCGTCGAAGGTGAAGACGCCCGGCAGGTGCCCGCTCTCCCCCGACGCGAACAGCCGGTCGAGGCGCTGCACCCTGGCCGGCGGCGCGAGCAGATAGCCGTAATCGCCGGGGCGCAGGCGCCCGGCCCGCTCCGGGGTCAGGATCTCGCCGCCGCGGACGACGAAAACCGGACGAGCCCAGCTCGGCAGGGTCGGACGGTCCAGTACCGGGCTGTCCGGCAGGACCGGATAGCCGACCATTTCGAGCTCGAGCTGGCCCGGCAGGTCGATCTCGACCCGGCGCGTCTCGGGCTCCGGATCCGTCAGGGCCATGCCGAGACGGCGCGCCGTCCAGGTCACGGTCCAGCCCTGGACGAGCAGCGACACGAGCACGACGAAGAAGGCGACGTTGAAATAGAGCGCCGCGCCCGGCACCCCGGACAGGGTCGGGATGGCGGCGAGGAAGATCGACACCGCCCCGCGCAGGCCGACCCAGGAGATGAAGACCTTCTCCCGGCGGCTGAAGGAGAACGGGGCGAGGCAGAGCCACACCGCGAGCGGCCGCCCGACCAGCATCAGGAAGGCGGCGATGATCAGCCCCGGGATCGCGTAGCGCATCAGGGCCGAGGGCGTGACCAGGAGCCCCAGCACGATGAACATGACGATCTGGGCGAGCCAGGTCGCCGCGTCGTGGAAGCTCAGGATCGAGGCGAAGGCCCGCACCGGCCGGTTGCCGACGATGAGGCCGGCGAGATAGGCCGCGAGGAAGCCGCTGCCGCCGAGCACGGAGGTCAGCGCGAACACCACCACCGCGGAGGCAACCACGAGGAGCGGGTGCAGCCCCGGCGGCAGGGTCACCCGGTTGAGCACGCCGACGATGGCGAGCCCGCCGCCGGCGCCGATGGCGAGGCCGAGCACCGCCTGGTTGAACAGGGTGACGGCGACGGAGAGGCCCGGATTGTAGGCGCCCGCGAGAAGGAGCTCGACGAGGACCACGGTCAGGAAGACGGCGATCGGGTCGTTGGTCCCCGATTCGATCTCGAGGGTGTGGCCGACCTTGCGGCGCAGGCGCATGCCGCCCGCCCGCATCAGGAAGAACACCGCCGCGGCATCGGTCGAGGCGACAATGGCCCCGATCAGCAGTCCCTGGAGCAGCTGGAGCTCGAAGAGCCAGGTCGCGACGAGCCCGGTCGCGGCGGCGGTGATCAGCACGCCGATCGTCGCGAGGATCGCGGCCGGGGCGAAGGCGCCGCGGAAGCTGCGCAGGCGCGTACGCAGCCCCCCGTCGAACAGGATCACCGCCAGCGCCAGCGAGCCGATGAAGTAGGTGGACTGGTAGTCGTTGAAGGCGTAGCCGCCGAGGCCGTCCTCGCCCGCGAGCATCCCGATGAGGAGGAAGACCAGCAACAGGGGCGCGCCGAAGCGCGAGGCGAGCAGGCTCGAGGCGATGCCGATCACCACGAGCAGGCCGCACAGGAGGAGCGCCAGGTTGACGGCGGTGATGTTGTCCATGGGTCTCCGGAGGGCGCGCGCCGGGAACTCTAACCCGAACGGCCACTCATCCCGAAGGCAATCCCGGTGCCGGTTGCCGGTCGGCCGGTTCGGGGCGGGAGAAGCCGATCAGCTCGCCCGCCCGCACCGCCGCGTCGGCGAAGGGCGACAGGACGAGGTCGGCGCCCTCCCGCCGCAGCATGCGGGCGTCGGCGGGATCGTGGCTGCGCACGGCGATCTTGCCCTGGAATCCCGCCTCCCGCAGGCTGCGCATGAGGATGACGCGGCTGTCCTCGTGCACCACGCTCGGGCCGATCGGCGGGGTGGCGACGATCGCCCAGCGGGCTCCGGACAGCGGCAGGGTCGGCGGGAACTCGGGGTCGGAGGCGTCGCCGTAGAGGCCGGGCAGGCCGCGCAGGCGCCAGCGGGCGAGCGCCTCGGGATCGAAGTCGATGCCCAGAACCTTGGCCCCGCCGGCGTGCACGATCTTGGCGATCTCGCGCCCGTAGCGGCCGACCCCGAACAGGAGCACGTCGTAGGTCTCGCCCGCCGGCGCCTCGGCCTTCGCCTCGCGGAAGGGATCGCGCCGCTCGAACGGCGAGAGCCACGGCTCGAGCCAGCCGTAGAGCGTGTGCGAGTAGAGGATCATGTAGGTCGACAGCGTGATGGTCACGAGGCCGACGAGGGTCACGAGCCCGATCGCCTCGCCGGTCACGTGGCCGAGGGTCACGCCCATGGCCATGAAGATGAGCGAGAACTCGCTGATCTGCGCCACCGTCAGGCCGGCGAGGAAGCCGGTGCGCTTGCGGTAGCCCATCACCCCCATGATCGCCATGACGATGAGGGGATTGCCGATCAGGACGAAGGCGGACAGCGCGAGGGCCGCGGGGACCTGGTCGCCGAGCGTCCCGAGCCGCAGCCCGGCGCCGAGCACGATGAAGAAGAACAGGAGCAGGAAGTCGCGCAAGCTCGACAGGCGCGAGCCGATCGCCTCGCGGAACGAGGTCGAGGCGAGGGACACGCCCGCGAGGAGCCCGCCGAGCTCCTTGCCCAGGCCGATCCAGTCGCACAGGGCCGCAAAAAGCACCGCCCAGGCGAGCGCGAAGGTGACGAGGAGCTCGGGCATCCGGGCGATGCGGGCGAGCAGCGGTTCCGCCCCGAAGCGGATGAACGCGGCGATGGCGGCGAGCAGCAGCAGGCCGCTGCCGAGGACGCCAAAGACGTTCAGGCCGGCCGGGCTCGCGCCGGTGCCGACGCCGATCGTCGACAGCACGATCATGGCCAACACCACGACCACGTCCTGGACGATGAGGAAGCCGATGGCGATGCGCCCGTGCAGCGAATCGCCCTCCCGCTTGTCCGACAGCAGCTTCACGATGATGATCGTGCTGGAGAAGGTGAGCGCCACCGCCACGTAGGCGCTCGCCAGCACCGACAGCCCGAGCCCGAGGCAGATCAGGAAGCCGACCCCGGCCGTGAAGGCGACCTGGCCGAGGCCGGTCGCGAGCGCCACCGCCCCGAGCGAGCGCACGATCTGCAGGTCGAGCTTCAGCCCGACCAGGAACAGGAGCACGGCGATGCCGATCTCGGCGAGGAGCTGGAGGTGGTGCGCCTGCGACACGAGCCCGAGCACGTCCGGCCCGGCGACGATGCCGGTCGCGATGAAGGCGACGATGAGCGGCTGGCGCAGCAGAAGGCCGAGGAGCCCGAGCGCGGAGGCGAGCGCGAGCACGCCGGCCATTTCGTAGAAGGTCGCTGCGTGGTCCATGAATCCGTCGGGGCCGCGGGCCCGGCGCGGGGGGTTGCAAGGAAAGCGTCGCCGTCGTTTCTAGCCGCTGACCCGCCGACCGCCAAAGCCCGATGCCGAAGCGCTCCGAATCCCCCACCCTCGCCGAGGCCCGGCGCGCGCACGCGGCCCTCGGCAGCGAGATCGCCGAGCACGACCGGCGCTACTACGCCGAGGACGCGCCGACGATCTCGGACGCGGAGTACGACGACCTGCGCCGCCGCTACGAGGCCCTCGAGCGGGATCATCCGGAGCTGAAGGACGCCGACAGCCTGTCGGAGCGGGTCGGCGCCCGGCCGGCGGAGAAATTCGCGAAAGTCCGGCACCGGGTGCCGATGCTGTCCCTCGACAACGCCTTCTCGGAAGCGGAGGTGGCCGAGTTCGTCGCCCGCATCCGCCGCTTCCTGCGGCTCGGGGACGAGGGGCCGCTCGCCTTCACGGCCGAGCCCAAGATCGACGGCCTGTCGCTCAGCCTCACCTACGAGAACGGCCGCCTCGTGCGCGCGGCGACCCGCGGCGACGGGAGCGAGGGCGAGGACGTCACCGCCAACGCCCGCACGGTGGCGGACATCCCGCAAGCGTTCCTCGGCGCAGCGGCGCCGGAACTGTGCGAGGTCCGGGGCGAGATCTACCTGTCGCACGCCGATTTCGCCGCGATCAACGAACGCCAGGCGGCTTCGGGCAAGCCGCTCTTCGCCAATCCCCGCAACGCCGCCGCCGGCAGCCTGCGCCAGCTCGACCCCTCGATCACCGCGTCGCGGCCGCTGCGCTTCTTCGCCTATGCCTGGGGCCACATGAGCGCGCGCCCGGCGGACACGCAATCCGGCATGGTCGCCGCCTTCGCGGGATGGGGATTCCGGGTCAACCCGCTCCTCGTCCGGGTCGAGAGCCTCGAGGAGATGCTGGCGCAGCACCGCCGCATCGAGGCGGAGCGGGCCTCGTTGGGCTACGACATCGACGGGGTCGTCTACAAGGTCGACGACCTCGCCCTGCAGGAGCGGCTCGGCTTCGTCTCGCGCTCGCCGCGCTGGGCCGTCGCCCACAAGTTCCCGGCCCAGAAGGCGACCACGATCCTCGAGGACACCGAGATCAGCGTCGGCCGTACCGGCTCCCTGAATCCGATCGCGAAGCTGCGGCCCGTCACGGTCGGCGGGGTGGTGGTGCAG
>DATLFZ010000420.1:0-5005 GCA_035540795.1 Beijerinckiaceae bacterium
ATCTCCTCCCGCACCGCCTTCAAACCGCCTTCGATGGCGGCGACATCCTCGTCCGGCAGGATGCCGGTGCGGGCGAGCATGGCCGCGTGCGCCAACGAGCCGCGGATGTCCTGCGAGGCGAGGCGCTTGTCGAAATCGATCGAGGCGTTGATTTCCTCCATGATCTCGGCCGGCCCGCTCTCGAACCGTCCGCCCCACATGCGATTGCTCATGCGTCCTCTCCGATGACCGTCGCCCGCCCGCGCCGCCTTCTCGCGCTCGCGCTCGCCGTCCCGGTCGCGGCGCTCGTCCTATATTTCGGGCTGCTGCACGGCAACGGCGAAGCCGTCGCGCAGGAATGCCGGGCGGCGAAGCCGGTCGCCGAGCGCCTCGCGCCGCTCGCCCGCGGCGAGGTGGCGGCCGTGAAGGCGGCTCAGAACCCGGCCCGGCTGCCGAACCTCGCCTTCGCCGGCCCCGACGGGGCGCCGCTCACCCTCGCCGATTTCCGCGGCCGCACCGTCCTCGTGAACCTGTGGGCGACCTGGTGCGCCCCGTGCCGGCACGAGATGCCGGCCCTCGACAAGCTCCAGGCGGAGCTCGGCGGGCCCGCCTTCGAGGTGGTGGCGATAAACATCGACACCCGCAACCTCGACCGGCCCAGGACCTGGCTGCAGGAGGCGGGGGTCACCCGGCTCGCCTATTACGCCGACCCGCAGGCCAGGACCTTCCAGGAGCTGCGCCAGGCCGGCAAGGCTTTCGGGATGCCGACCACCTTCCTCCTCGACCCGCAGGGCTGCGAGCTCGCAGCGCTCCACGGCCCGGCCGAATGGGCGAGCGAGGACGCGCTCCGGCTCGTCCGCGCCGCCCTCGGGCGGGAGCCCCGCTAGGCGGGCCCTCCGCCGGCGAAATCGGCCTTCGACACCCGCCACGGATTGGCCGCGGCGCCGCGGGCGTCGCCGGGACCGAGGCGGCGCGTCGAGCCGTCGGCCCGGATCTCCTCCACCACGAAGAAGCCCAGCGCCCCGAGCATCGCCGCGACCGCCTTGGTCGGGCGGTCGTCGCCGCGCACCGTGAGGCTGCCGGCGGCATACACCGCCTCCATCAGGCCTTTGGGGTCGCGCCGGGGCGAGGCCGCCGCCTTGCGGTTCTCGAAGCTGATGATCGACGCGGTCGCGCCCATGGTCCTGCCCCCTTCGCGGCGCCCGTCCGGGTCTTCCGCAGCGAAGAGGATTGCGCGTCGTGGTTAACGGATTGGAAATTCGACTTTCGGAGGGGGGCCGGAGAAGCGGAACAGTGGCCGGGCGGCGGCGTTCAGGGTGCGACGAGCCGAACGGAGGAACGGCCATGGCAGACGATCGCTGGCGCAGGGACGAGAGATACTACCGGGAGCCGGTGTTCCGGGACGACGAGACGACGCGCTCGCGCCACGGCGACAGCTTCTACAGCGGCCGCGCGGCGGACGCCCGCGGCTACGGCGGCTACGGAGGTGGCGGCGGCGACGTGCGCAGCGGCCGCTTCAGCGAGCGCACCCGCCGTTACGAGGGCCGCACCGAGGGCCCCGGCGGCTACGACGACCGCGCCGCCTACGAGGGCCGCCCGGCGCGCCCCTACGAGGGCGAGTGGGGCTACCCGAACGACCCGACCGAGGGCGATGTGGGCCGCGACCGGGGCTACGGCTTCTTCGGCTCGCCCGGGCGCAGCTTCTGGCGCGATCCCGGCGACGACGTGCGCGAGCGCTCGGAGCGGTTCGAGCGCGGCCACCGGGGCCGCGGCCCGCGCGGCTACGCCCGCTCGGCCGAGCGCATCCGCGAGGACGTGAGCGACCGCCTTACCGACGACCCGTACGTCGACGCCTCCGACATCGAGATCAAGGTGTCCGGTACCGAGGTGACCCTCACGGGCACCGTGGACAGCCGGGAGGCGCGCCGGCGCGCCGAGGACCTTGCCGAACGGGTCGTCGGCGTCACCCACGTGCAGAACAACCTGCGCGTCCGGCAGCCCGGCGCCTTCTGACCGGCTCGAGGGGACGGGCCCGTCCGGGCCCGTGCCTCACGCGCTCTGCTTGAGGGCGATGCCCTTGTCGGCGAAGAGCTGCTGCAGCTCGCCCGCCTGGAACATCTCGCGGGCGATGTCGCAGCCGCCGACGAACTCGCCCTTCACGTAGAGCTGCGGGATCGTCGGCCAGTTGGAATAGTCCTTGATGCCCTGGCGCACGTCCGGGTCGTCGAGGACGTTGACGCCCTTGTAGGGCACGCCGAGGTAGTCGAGGATCTGCACGACCTGCCCCGAGAACCCGCACATCGGGAACTGGGGCGTGCCCTTCATGAAGAGCACCACGTCGTTCGACTTCACCTCGGCATCGATGCGGGAATGGGCGTCGGTCATTTTGGGTCGTCCTTCTCGGCCTTGGGCCGCCACGCGATCAGGAGAATGTATAGGCGCTCGACGGCCCGATCGTAAGTGAAGTCCTCGCAGAGCAGCTCGTCGAGGGTGAAGGGGCAGGTGCTCGCGTTCATCAATCCTGCGGAACCGCGGTGGTCAGGGCGAGGGCGTGCAGGACGCCGCCCATGCGGCCTTTGAGGGCGCCGTAGACCATCTGGTGCTGCTGGACCCGACTCTTGCCCTTGAACGAGGCCGCGGTGACGGTCGCGGCGTAGTGGTCGCCGTCCCCGGCGAGGTCGCGGATCTCGACCTGCGCGTCCGGGATCGCCTCCTTGATCATGCGCTCGATCTCGTGCGCGTCCATCGGCATCGGACGTCTCCGCTAGGACGAGGGCGGCAGCGCGCCGCCCATGTAGTCCGGCAACCAGGATTCGTGGGCGGCCTTCAGCTCCGCGACCGATATGGGCTCCTCGCCGGGAAGGGTCAACGAATCGGCCCCCGTCATGCCGACCACCACCACGGGGATGTTCTGGGCCGAGGCGCTGTAGAGGAGGTCGGGCACCGTGTCGGGATCGACCGCGAGCACGTAGCGGCCCTGGTCCTCGCCGAACAGGAAGGCGTGGCAGGGCAGGTCGAGGGGGCATTCGGGCATCACCGCGCCGATGCCGCCCGCCATCGCCATCTCGGCCAGCGCCACCCCGAGGCCGCCGTCCGAGCAGTCGTGCACGGTGTCGACGAGGCCCGAGCGGATCGCCTCGCGCACGAAGTCGCCGTGACGCTTCTCGGCGGCGAGGTCGACGGGCGGCGGCGCGCCCTCCTCGCGGCCGCAGATCTCGCGCAGGTAGAGGGACTGGCCGAGCCAGCCCGTCGTGCCGCCCACGAGCAGGATCGCGTCGCCCTCGCGCTTGAAGGCGATGGTGGCGTGGCGGGCGGCGTCGTCCAGGAGCCCGACGCCGCCGATGGTCGGCGTCGGCAGGATGCCCCGGCCGCTGGTCTCGTTGTAGAGGGACACGTTGCCGGACACGACCGGGAAGTCGAGCGCCCGGCAGGCCTCGCCGATGCCGCGGATGCAGCCGACGAACTGCCCCATCACCTCCGGCCGCTCCGGATTGCCGAAGTTGAGGTTGTCCGTCACCGCGAGCGGGCGCCCGCCGACCGCGGTGATGTTGCGCCACGCCTCGGCCACCGCCTGCTTGCCGCCCTCGAACGGGTCGGCCTCGCAATAGCGCGGCGTCACGTCGGTGGTCAGCGCGAGCGCCTTCGGCCCGTCGAGCACGCGCACGATCGCCGCGTCGCCCCCCGGGCGCTGCACCGTGTTGCCGAGGATCAGGTGGTCGTACTGCTCCCACACCCAGCGCTTGGAGCACAGGTCCGGCGAGCCGACGAGCCGCTTCAGCGCCTCCCCGTTAGGAACGGGGGCCGAAACCTCGCCCGCCGCGATCGCCGGCCACGGCGCGCGTGCCGCGTGCGGCCGGTCGTAGACCGGGGCCTCGTCGCCCAGTTCCTTGATCGGCAGGTCGGAGACGACCTCGCCCCGGTGCTTCACCACGTGCCGGAGGGTGTCGGTGGTGCGCCCGATGATCGCGAAGTCGAGGCCCCACTTGCGGAAGATCGCCTGCGCCTGCGCCTCCATGCCGGGCTTCAGCACCATGAGCATGCGCTCCTGGCTCTCCGACAGCATCATCTCGTAGGCGCTCATGCCCTCCTCGCGGCAGGGCACCGCGTCGAGGTCGAGCTCGATGCCGAGGTCGCCCTTGGCGCCCATCTCCACCGACGAGGAGGTGAGCCCGGCGGCGCCCATGTCCTGGATGGCGACGACGGCGCCGGACGCCATCAGCTCGAGGCAGGCCTCGAGCAGCAGCTTTTCCGAGAAGGGATCGCCGACCTGCACGGTCGGGCGCTTCTCCTCCGCGTCGGCCT
Source organism: Beijerinckiaceae bacterium (assembly GCA_035540795.1). GTDB lineage: Bacteria > Pseudomonadota > Alphaproteobacteria > Rhizobiales > Beijerinckiaceae > JAJKJG01. Next base: position 4,282 of record DATLFZ010000420.1, read on the forward strand.
CGAAGCTCGCCGAGGCCATGGTGGCGCCGTGGATGCCGTCCCGGCCGGTCTTGGAGCCGAGATAGACGATCGGGTTCCCGATCCCGGTCGCCTTGGCGTAGAAGATCGAATCCGCCCGCGCGAGCCCGACCGCCATGGCGTTGACCAGGATGTTGCCGTTGTAGCGCGGGTGGAAGCCGACCGAGCCGCCCACCGTCGGCACGCCGAAGGAATTGCCGTAGCCGCCGATGCCGGCGACGACGCCCGCCACGAGGTGGCGGGTCTTGGGGTGATCGGGCGCGCCGAAGCGCAGGAAGTTCAGCGCCGCGATCGGCCGCGCGCCCATGGTGAAGACGTCGCGCAGGATGCCGCCGACCCCGGTCGCCGCGCCCTGATAGGGCTCGATGAAGCTCGGGTGATTGTGGCTCTCCATCTTGAACACGACCGCGAGCCCGTCGCCGATGTCGATGACGCCGGCGTTCTCGCCCGGTCCCTGGATCACCCACGGCGCCTTGGTCGGCAGCGTGCGCAGGTGGATGCGCGAGGACTTGTAGGAGCAGTGCTCGTTCCACATGGCCGAGACGATGCCGAGCTCGGTCAGGGTCGGCTCGCGGCCGATCAGCTCGACGAAGCGGCGGTACTCGTCGTCCTTCAGGCCGTGCTCCTTGACGAGCTCGGGCGTGATCGGGGTGTCGTTGCGGATCATCGTCGCCTCGCGGAAGCCTCGGGATAGCCCCTGCCGCCG
>DATLFZ010000421.1:0-3418 GCA_035540795.1 Beijerinckiaceae bacterium
GTTTGGTCACTGGGCGCGCCGTTCGGCCATTGCCGAGATTCCGGGTCGGTCCCTATGATCGAGGCCGAGGAAAGTTGCCGCCGGGCTTACCCCGGCGTGCCCGAACGGGCAAGCTTGCGGCGAACACCAACCACAGGGAGAATGCCATGCCGAAGGCGATCCGCATCCACCAGCACGGCGGTCCCGAGGTCCTGAAATGGGAGGACGTGGACATCGGCGCCCCGGGCCCCGGCCAGATCCGGGTGCGCCAGAAGGCGGTCGGGCTCAACTACATCGACGTCTATTTCCGCACCGGCCAGTACCCGCCGCCGATGGGCCTGCCCTTCACGCCCGGCAACGAGGGCGCCGGCGACGTGGTCGCGGTCGGAGAGGGCGTCACCGGTCTCGCCGCCGGCGACCGGGTCGCCTACGCGGCGACGCTCGGCTCCTACGCCGAGGAGCGGGTCATGGACGCCAAGTTCGCCGTGAAGCTCACCCCCGGCATCTCCTACGAGACCGGGGCGGCGATGATGCTGAAGGGACTCACCGCGCAGTACCTCCTGCGGCGCACCTTCGCGGTGAAGAAGGGCGACACGATCCTGTTCCATGCCGCCGCCGGCGGCGTCGGGCTGATCCTGTGCCAATGGGCGAAGCACCTCGGCTGCACGGTCATCGGCACCGTCGGCTCGAAGGACAAGGAGAAGCTCGCCCGGGAGGCCGGCTGCGACCACGTCATCCTCTACCGCGACGAGGATTTCGCCAAGCGCGTCAAGGAGATCACCGGCGGCGAGGGCTGCGACGTGGTCTACGACGGGGTCGGCAAGGCGACCTTCCCGGCCTCGCTCGACTGCCTGAAGCCCTTCGGCCTGTTCGCCAGCTTCGGTTCGGCTTCGGGGCCGATCGAGGCCTTCAACATCGGCCTCCTGCAGCAGAAGGGCTCGCTCTACGCCACCCGCCCGACCCTGTTCACGCATATCGGCAAGCGCGAGGTGCTGGAGACGATGGCCTCGGAGCTGTTTTCCGTGGTGGAGAGCGGGGCGGTGAAGATCCCGATCCATTCGCGGGTGCCGCTGGCGCAGGCGGCGGACGCGCACCGGGCGCTCGAGGCGCGCCAGACAACCGGCGCGACCGTGCTCCTGCCCTGACGCCCGCGTGTCCGCCCTCGTCGACCTGCGCGGGATCACCAAGCGCTACGGCGAGCTTCTCGCCAACGACCGCATCGACCTCGCGGTCGAGCGCGGCGAGATCCACGCGCTCCTCGGCGAGAACGGCGCCGGCAAGTCGACGCTGGTCAAGATCCTCTACGGCGTCGTCGAGCCGACCGCCGGGGAGATTCTCTGGGAGGGCCGCCCGGTCGCGGTCGGCTCTCCGGTCGATGCCCGCCGCCTCGGCATCGGCATGGTCTTCCAGCACTTCTCCCTCTTCGACGAGCTCACCGTTGCCGAGAACATCGCGGTGGCGCTCGAAGGCGCCTCGCTGTCCGAGGTGCGCCGGAAACTCGAGGAGGTGTCGCGGGGCTACGGCCTCGCCCTGGAGCCCGACCGGGCGGTGTGGACGCTCTCGGCCGGAGAGCGCCAGCGCATCGAGATCGTGCGCTGCCTCCTCCAGGACCCGAAGCTGCTGGTCCTCGACGAGCCGACCTCGGTGCTCACTCCGCAGGAGGCGGAGCGCCTGTTCGAGACGCTCGAGCGCCTGTCGGCTTCGGGCTGCGCGATCCTCTACATCTCGCACAAGCTCGAAGAGGTGCGGCGCCTGTGCCGGCGCGCCACCATCCTGCGCGGCGGCAGGGTGGTGGCGACCCTCGATCCCCGCGCCAGCAGCGCCCGGGAGATCGCGGCGCTGATGGTCGGGGCCGAGATCGGCGAGGTGAAGGCGCACCAGGGCCACGCCGCCCGCGCGCCCCTCCTGGAGGTGAACGGTCTGACGCTCGCGCCGGAATCGAGCCACGGCATCGCGCTGCGCGACATCCGCGTCGCGGTCGCGGCGGGGGAGGTGGTCGGCATCGCCGGCGTCGCGGGGAGCGGCCAGAGCGAGCTCTTCGCCGCGCTCTCCGGCGAGCGCCTCGCCGAGCGCCCGGGGGACATCGTCGTCGCCGGCACCCCTGCCGGCCGCCTCGGCATCGACGCGCGGCGCCGGCTCGGCGCCGCCTTCGTGCCGGAGGAGCGCCTCGGCCACGCCGCCGCGCCGACCCATCGCCTGAGCGAGAACGCGCTCCTGTCGCACCACGCCACTGGCCCGGTGACACGAAAGGGCTTCGTGCTGATCGACGCCGCGCGGCGGCTCGCCGGGGCGGTCGCTTCCGCCTTCGACGTGCGCACCCCCGAGCGCGACCCGCAGGCGCGCAAGCTCTCGGGCGGAAACCTGCAGAAATTCGTGGTCGGGCGTGAGATCATCCGCGAGCCGAAGCTCCTCGTCGTCGACCAGCCGACCTGGGGCGTCGACGCGGGGGCGGCGCGCCTCATCCGCCAGGCCCTCGTCGACCTCGCCGCCCGGGGCGCCGCCGTGCTGGTGGTGAGCCAGGACCTCGACGAATTGTTCGAGATCGCCGACCGGCTCGCCGTGATCCACGACGGGCGGCTGAGCGAGCCGCGGCCCACGGGCGCCTGGACCCGCGACGCGATCGGTCTCGAGATGATGGGCGTCGCCCATGCGGCTTGAGCTGTCGCCGCGGCCGGACCCGTCGCCGCTCGCCCGGGCGCTCGCGCCCGTCGCGGCACTCGCCGTGGCGTTCGTGGTCGCCGGGTTCGTGATCTGGCTCATGGGCCGCTCGCCCCTGGCCGCGTTCCGGGTCTACATCCTCGACCCGCTCGGCGACCCCTGGGCGCTGCAGGAACTCGTGGTCAAGGCGACGCCGCTCGTCCTCATCGCCATCGGCCTGTCCTACTGCTTCCGCGCCAACCTCTGGAACATCGGCGCGGAGGGCCAATTCGTGATGGGGGCCGTGTTCGGCGGCTGGCTCGCGCTCGCCACCCACGGCACCGGCGGCGCCTGGGTCCTCCCGGCGATGATGCTGCTCGGCATCCTCGGCGGGGCGCTCTACGGGCTGATCCCCGCCTTCCTGCGGGTGCGCTTCGGGGTGAGCGAGATCCTGACGAGCCTGTTTCTCGTCTACATCGCGCAACTCGTCCTCGACTACCTGACCCGCGGCCCCTGGCGGGACCCCAAGGGCTTCAACTTCCCGCAATCGGTGACCTTCGATCCGGCCGCGACGCTGCCGACCTTCGAGGGGTTCGGCCGCGTCCATTGGGGCGCCGCCTTCGCGCTGATCGCGGTCCTCGTCACCGCGCTCGTCCTCGGGCGCACCCTGTTCGGCTACCGCCTGCGCGTGACCGGCGATGCGCCGCGGGCCGCCCGCTTCGCCGGGTTCGACGCGAACCGCACCACCCTTCTCGCCTTCGCCATCTCCGGCGGGCTCGCCGGGCTCGCCGGCATCGCCGAG
>DATLFZ010000422.1:0-4131 GCA_035540795.1 Beijerinckiaceae bacterium
GTCCAGCGCTTCCGCCTGGTGCGCGGGGTCCTGCTCCTGTCGACGCAGGGCGGCGACATCGACAAGATCATCTCCTCGGAGCGCTTCGCCCTCCTGCAGATCTTCCTCGTCGCGGCGCTCGCGATGGTGCTCCTCTCGACCCTGATGGCGAGCGCCATCGCCGGGCCGGTGCGCCGCCTAGCCGAGGCCGCCGAACGGGTGCGCCGGGGCATCAAGTCGCGCCAGGAGATCCCCGACTTCACCGACCGCTCGGACGAGATCGGCCACCTCTCCGGCGCCCTGCGCGACATGACGCGGGCCCTCTACAACCGCATCGACGCGATCGAGAGCTTCGCGGCCGACGTGGCGCACGAGCTCAAGAACCCCCTCACCTCGCTGCGCAGCGCGGTCGAGACGCTCCCCCTCGCCCGCAACGACGCCTCGCGCACGCGCCTGCTCTCGATCATCCAGCACGACGTGAAGCGGCTCGACCGCCTCATCAGCGACATCTCGGACGCCTCGCGCCTCGACGCCGAGCTCGCCCGGGCGGAGGCCGAGCCGGTCGATCTCGCCCGGCTGCTCGAGGCGGTGGTGAGCGTCGCCAACGAGCGCCGCCGCGACGGCGACCCGCACATCTCCTTGACGATGACCGGCAACCGCCAGGAGCAGGGTTTCCGGGTGCTCGGCCACGACAGCCGGCTCGGGCAGGTGTTCAGCAACCTCCTCGACAACGCCCGCTCGTTCTCGCCGCCCGACGGCTCGGTACGGGTGAAGCTGCGGCGCGTGCGCCACGAGATCGAGGTCACGGTCGAGGACGACGGCCCGGGCATCCCGCCGCATGCGCTCGAGCGCATCTTCGAGCGCTTCTACACCGACCGGCCGGAGCAGGGTTTTGGGCAGAACTCGGGCCTCGGCCTGTCCATCTCCCGCCAGATCGTCGAGGCGCACGGGGGCACCATCGCCGCCCAGAACCGCCTCGGGGCGATCGAGAACGGCGAGCCGAAGCGGCTCGGCGCGCGCTTCGTCGTGCGCCTGCCGGCCTCCGCGGCGTGAGCACGGTCCACGCGAGCTGCGTCCTGATCGGCGAGGCCGGCATCCTGATCCGTGGACCTTCCGGCAGCGGCAAGTCGCGCCTCGCCTGCGACCTCCTCGCCGAGGCGGCCGCCCGGGGGCGCTTCGCCCGCCTCGTCGGCGACGACCGGATCGCCCTCCAGCCGCACGGCAGCCGGCTCGTCGCCCGCGGCGTGGCGGCGATCGCGGGGCTCGTGGAGGTGCGCGGAATCGGCCTCGTCCCGGCCCCGCACGAAACGGCGGCGGTGGTGCGCCTCCTCGTCGAGTGCGAGCCGGCGCGCCGGGACCGCCTGCCGCCGGACGAGCCCGCGACCGTGCTCCTCGGCGTGGCCCTCCCGACGATGCGCCTCCACGTCGAGGGCGGCAGCGCCCGCCCGGTCCTCGCGCGGCTCGCCGCGTTCGAGAGCGCCGGCACGGTTCCATGAGCATTTCGTCGCAATGGCCTTGCGCTCAAGTTCGCGCTGCACAAAATAGCCGCCTTCGCTCGCAGAGCGCGCAAATCTGAGTACGTCATGATCGGAATGGTGCTCGTCACGCACGGGCAACTCGCGACCGAGTTCAAGGCCGCTCTGGAGCACGTGGTCGGCCCCCAGGCCCAGCTCGAGACGATCACGATCGGTCCCGACGACGACATGGAGACCCGGCGCAAGGACATTGTCGCCGCGGTCTGCCGGGTCAATTCGGGTCAGGGGGTGGTGGTGCTCACCGACATGTTCGGCGGCACGCCGTCCAACCTCGCCCTCTCCTGCATGAACGGCGGCGCCGTCGAGGTGGTCGCCGGCATCAACCTGCCGATGCTGATCAAGCTCGCCAGCGTGCGCGACGAGGAGAGCCTCGCCGACGCGGTCCTGCACGCGCAGGAGGCGGGCCGGAAGTACATCAACGTCGCCTCCAGGGTCCTGGCCGGCAAGTGAGCGCCGAGACCGAGGACTGCCCCCCGCCTCCCGTCCCCGACGGAGCGCTGGCGCGGGAACTCGCCATCGTCAACCGGAAGGGCCTGCACGCCCGTGCCTCGGCGAAGTTCGTCCAGATGGTCGAGCGCTTCGATTCGGACGTGACCGTCACCCGCTGCGGGGAGACCGTCGGCGGGCGCTCGATCATGGGCCTGTTGACCCTCGGCGCCGCCCAGGGGACCACGATCACGGTGACGGCCCTCGGCCCCGACGCCGAGGCCTGCCTCGAGGCGCTGGCCGGCCTCCTCGCCGGCCGGTTCGGCGAGGACGAGTAGGTCAGGCCCAGCGCTGCAGGGGTTCCGGCGTCCGGAAGTCCGGCGGGACCTGGAAGTCGCGCGCGGCGCCGCGCATCTGCTGCGGCGGCCGCGGCAGGCCGCTGCGGCGGCTGTAGTCCCGCACCGGCGCCACCGGCCGCTTCGACTCCCCGCTCAGCGTCTGCGCGCAATAGAGGTCGAGGGCGGTCGCGCCCGCGACGGCCGCCATGGCGAGGAGCACGTTCTCCCGCTTCGGATTGTCCGAGTCGAGGGCGGTGCCGAGGGTGGCGAGGTCGAGGACGTCGCCGGCGACCCGGCCCCACATCCAGGGCGTCGGATCGTCGGAGGCGAGGATGCCGACGCCCTTGGCGATCTCGCGCATGCCGTAGGCCCGCACCAGGGTCTCGTGCCCCTCCATGCCGAGGGACCGGGTCAGGGTACGGGGGGCGAGCACCTCGACGAGGCCGAGCGCGATCGAGAACACGCCCATGCCGCGGGCGAGGGAGTCGGTCTGGGGATCGGGATGGCCGCGGCGCGGCCCGTGCTTCTCGTAGCGCATCGATCACTCCTGCTTCTGTGCGGGGACAACGGCGGCGGCGCGGTGCCGTTCGCTCACGGCTTCAGCACCACCTTGATGCAGCCGTCCTCCTTGTCCCGGAACTTCCGGTACATGTCCGGCCCGTCCTCGAGGGTGCCCTTGTGGGTGATGACGAAGGACGGGTCGATCTGGCCCTCCTCGATCCGCCGCAGGAGGTCGTCGGTCCAGCGGTTGACGTGGGTCTGGCCCATGCGGAAGGTCAGGCCCTTGTTCATGGCGGCGCCGAACGGGATCTTGTCGACGAGGCCGCCATAGACCCCCGGGATCGAGATCGTCCCGGCGGTGCGGCACAGGTAGATCATCTCGCGCAGGACGTGCGGCCGGTCGGACTCGGCCATCACCGTCTGCTTCACCCGGTCGACCATGGAATCGATGTGGCTCGTGATGTGGGCCTCCATGCCGACGCAGTCGATGCATTTCTCCGGGCCCTTGCCGCTTGTGAGTTCCTCGATCCGCTCGATCACGCTCTCGGTGTCGAAGTTGATGGGGATCGCCCCGCCGGCCTTGGCCATGGCGAGGCGCTCGGGCAGCCGGTCGATGGCGATGACCTGCTTCGCTCCCAGGAGCACGGCGCTGCGGATCGCCATCTGCCCGACGGGTCCCGCGCCCCAGATCGCCACCGTGTCGTCCGGCTGGATGTCGCACTGGACGGCGCCCTGCCAGCCGGTCGGGAAGATGTCGCTCAGGAACAGGAGCTGCTCGTCGGAGAGGCCGTTCTGCGGCACCTTGATGTGGGTCTTGTCCGCATACGGCACGCGCAGGTACTCGGCCTGCCCGCCCGGATAGCCGCCGGTGAGGTGGGTGTAGCCGAACAGGCCGGCGGTGGTCCGCCCGAAGACCTTTTCGGCCATCTGCTTGTTGCGGTTCGTGGTCTCGCAGACCGAGAAGTTCCCGCGCCGGCACTGCTCGCATTCGCCGCAGAAGATCGTAAAGGGGATGACGACCCGGTCGCCCACCTTGAGGGAGCCCTTCGCCTCGGGCCCCACCTCGACGACCTCGCCCATCGACTCGTGGCCGACGATGTCGCCGTTCTTCATGAACGGCATGTAGCCGTTGTAGAGGTGGAGGTCCGAGCCGCAGATGGCGCAGCAGGTCACCTTGATGATCGCGTCGCGGGGATGCTCGATCTCCGGGTCCGGGACCGTCTCGCAGCGGATGTCGCTCGGCTTGTGCCAGACCAGTGCGCGCATGGGCGGTCTCCCGTGACGGGGCCTCGCCCCGGCTTCGGAGCCACTACCGGCGAGGCGGCGATTCAGTTCCCGGGGAACCTTATGGG
>DATLFZ010000423.1:0-2341 GCA_035540795.1 Beijerinckiaceae bacterium
GGCCGGTTGTCGTCGCCGAGCCGCCGGACAACGCCGGCGGCGGCGCGCCCTCCGACAACACCAACATCCTGCGCCACCTGATCGATACGAACGTCGAGAACGCCGCCGTCGGGCCGGTCTGGGACCCGATCGCCGTGCGCCTGTGCTTCGACGCCGGCGATCGGGTCCCAGACCGGCCCGACGGCGGCGTTCTCGACGTTCGTCTCGATCAGGTGGCGCAGGATGTTGGTGTTGTCGGAGGGCGCGCCGCCGCCGGCGTTGTCCGGCGGCTCGGCGACGACAACCGGCCCCTCGCCGACGGCGAGCGCCGCGGCGACGCCGTCCTCGACCCCGTAGTATTGCGGCGTGGTCTTGCCGCGCATCGAGACGAACTCCTCGCCGAGCTTGGTCGCCAGCGCGTCCGCCTTGGCCTTGTCCCCGTCGGCGACCACCAGGATGCGGCCGCTCAGCTCCGGCACGTCGGCGTAGGGGAAGCAGTGCACGACGGAGATCGACAGGATCCCGTCCTTGCCCTCCATCGCCTTGATCCGGTCGACGAAGGCCCGCATCACCGGCAGGGTGGTCGGGTAGCTGGAGATCTGGCGGCAATCGTAGAGCGACATCACCGGCCGGATCTCGCCGCGCAGCTTGCGCAGGACCAGCGTCAGGAGGTCCTCGGCCCGGTCGACCACGTCCGTGTGCGGGAACTCCTTGTAGAGGACGATGATGTCCGCGTTGCGGAAGCGTTTCAGGGTGAGGTGGCAATGCGGGTCGAGCTCGACCCCGATCGTCGCGTCGGGCCCGACGATGCCGCGCACCCGCTCCAGGATGTCGCCCTCCACGTCGTCGTAGCCGTGGGCGATCATCGCCCCGTGCAGGCCGAGGACGACCGCGTCGACCGGCATCGCCTCCTTCAGCTGGCCCAAAATCTCGTCGCGCATGAACTCGTAGTCGCGCCGGTTGGTGGTGCCGGCGGGGCTCGCCGCGAAGCAGCTTCCTTCGATCAGGGTGAAGCCCTCCGCCGCCGCCCGCCGGCGGGCGACGAAGAGCGGCGCCGTGCACATGCGCGGAGCGTCGTCCGGATGCTCGCAGGGCCGGAAGAAGACGAGCTCGCGATAGGCGGCGAGGCTCGTCGGCAGGGGGGAGAACGTGTTGGTCTCGGTGGCGAGGGTGGCGGTGAACAGGCGCATGCGGACCTCCCGGGGACCGGGATGGTATGCTGCCGCCAAGCGGGTTGTCACCGGCCGTGGGACAGCCGCGAGGCCTTGTTCCCATTCTGGGACACGGCTATCCTGCCGCGATGCGCATCATCGCTCGCAGCGTGCTTCGAGCCTTTCAGCGTGCGCATCCTGAAACCAGAGCTCCCCTTGAGCGCTGGTACGAGATCACCAAAATGGCGGACTGGGCGACGACTGACGACGTACAGCGGGCCTTCTCGAAGGCCAAGGCACTGAACGGAGAGCGGGTTCGCTTCGAGGTCGCCGGCGGCAACTACCGCATGGTCGTCGCTTTCGACTTCGAGAGGCAGATCGCCTTCATCAAGTTCATCGGCGCTCATGCGGAGTACGATCGAATCGACGCCCTGACGGTGTCGCAGTTCTAGGAGGGCCGGGATGGACGTCCGTCCGATCCGCACCGACGAGGACCACCGCGCCGCGGTGGCGGAGATCGAGCGCCTCTGGGGTGCCCCCGTCGGCAGCCCCGACGGGGACAAGCTCGATGTGCTGGCGACCCTCGTCGACGCGTACGAGAACAAGCGCTGGCCCGTCGAGGGCTCCGATCCGGTCGAGATCCTGCACCACGCCCTTCGCGAGATGGGCCACACGCAGTCCGAGCTGGGCCGGATCCTCGGCTCCCGATCGCGGGCGTCCGAAGTTCTGGGCCGACGCCGCCGGCTCACGGTCGAAATGATCCACGCCATCACGGAGGCGTGGAAAATTCCGGCCGAGCTGTTGGCCCGGCCGTACGACCTGGTTCGCAGCAAGCCGGCTCCCCGTCGCGCAGGCACGACGCCCGGAGCGACCCGTCGCAGCCGGCATCGGGCGGCCTGATCCGACGCCTCCCGTCGACGGGCCCACTATGCGGTGTTCGGGTGGATGGGGCCCGGCCGCCGAGGACCGGGAGCGGGTCCAGAGCTCAGGGGACCCCCACGTCCTCCGGCACGCTCCACGTCATGTCCGGATCGAGGGGCCAGATCGGGCGGCGGATGCCGCGCCACTTGACGCGGGTGAGGACGGGGGTGGCGAGGCCGGGGCCGTCGACCTCCAGGATGTTCTCGTCGGCGAAGAGGTCGTCGAAGCCGGCCCGGAAGTGGCCGCGCGACTTCACCACGATGCCGCGCAAGTCGGCGACCTTCAGGCCG
>DATLFZ010000424.1:0-4337 GCA_035540795.1 Beijerinckiaceae bacterium
TCGAGCAGGGCGACGAGGTCGGAAGGGCGCAGCCGAACCTGCAGCCCGCGCTGGCCGCCGTTGAGGAAGACCGCATCGTGCGCGAGCGCGGCCGCCTCGATGGCGGTCGGGATGCGCCGCGGATGGCCGAAGGGGCTGATCCCGCCCACATGGTAGCCGGTGAGGCGCTCGGCCGCCTTCGGCGCCAGCATCTCGGCCGCCTTGCCCCTGAAGGCGGCGGCGAGGCGCTTCATCGACACCTCCCCGTCGGAGGGGACGAGGACGCAGACCGGACGTCCGTCCACCTGCGCGATTAGCGTTTTCAGCACCGTCGCCGGCGGCACGCCGAGCTTCTCCGCCGCGTCGGCCCCGATCCGCTCCGCGGCGGGATCGTAGGCATAGGCGTGCAGAGTGTAGGCAATGGCGGCCCGGTCGAGCGCGGCCGTGGCGCGGGTCTTCGCCATCAGCCCTGGGCCATGCCGCCGCCGAGGAAGAGCTGGCCGACGCGGGGATCGGCGAGGATTGTGGGGGCGGGGCCGGCGAGTGCGGTGCGGCCCTGTTCGAGCACGACCGCGTCGTCGGAGATGGCGAGCGCCGAGCGGGCGTTCTGCTCGACCATCAGGATGGTGACGCCCCGGTCGCGCAGCCCCTGGAGGATGGAAAAGACCTCCTTCACCAGGATCGGCGACAGGCCGATCGAGGGCTCGTCGATCAGCATGAGCCGCGGCTCGAGGAGGAGCGCCCGGGCGATCTCGAGAATCTTCTGCTGGCCGCCGGAGAGGGTCGAGGCCTGCGCGTCGGCCTTGTCGCGCAGGATGGGGAAGCGCTCCATCACGGCGGCGATGCGCGACGCGAGGTCCGCGCCTTCGCCCAGCGTGATGCCGCCGAGCTCGAGGTTGTGGCGCACCGACAATTCGGGGAAGAGATTTCGCCCCTGCGGCACGTAGGTGAGCCCGGCGGCGAGCAGCCGGCGCGGCGGCTGCCCGGTGATCGGCGCCCCGTCGAACAGGACCCGGCCGGCGCGCGGGGCGAGGAGGCCGAACACGGTCTTGAACACGGTCGATTTGCCTGCCCCGTTCGGCCCGACGATCGTGGTGATGGCGCCGCGCTGCACCGAGAAGGTGGTGCCGTGCAGGATGGTGAGCGGGCCGTAGCCCGCGACCACGCCGTCGAGCTCGAGGATCGGGTCAGTGACCAAGATAGGCCTCGATCACGGCCGGGTCGGCCCGCACCTCCTCGGGCGCGCCCTCCTTGAGCACCCTCCCCTCCGCGAGGACGAGGACCCGGTGGCACAGGCCCATGATGAAATCCATGTTGTGCTCGATCACCACCATGGTCGCGCCCTGCTCGCGGTTGACCGCGGCGAGGCGCTCGGCGAGGTCGCCGAGCATGGTCGGGTTGACCCCGCCGGCGGGCTCGTCGAGGAGCACGAGCCGCGGCCCGGCCATGAAGGCCATGGCGGCGTCGAGCAGTTTTTGCTGCCCGTAGGAGAGCGAGCCTGCCGGCGCCTCGGCGAGCGCCCGCAGGCGGAAGAAGCCGAGCATGGTCTCGACCTCCTCCGTCAGGCCGGCGTCGCGGCGCCCGACGAGGCGCGTCAGCATCGTGCCCACATGCTCCTGGCCGGCGAGGATCAGGTTCTCGCGCACGCTCAGCTGCGGAAAGACCTGCAGGAGCTGGAAGGTGCGCCCGACGCCGCGCCGGTTGAGCGCGCTCGGCTTGAGGCCGGTCACGTCCTCCCCGTTGAGGTGCACCGTGCCGGAGGTCGGGCGGATCTGGCCGAGAATGCAGTTGAACAGGGTCGACTTGCCCGAGCCGTTCGGGCCGATGATGCCGAGGATCTCGCCCGGGCGGACCTCGAACGAGACCCCGTCGACGGCGACGATGCCGCCGAAGCGGCGGGTCAGGCCGGAGACGGCGAGGACGCTCATGCCCGGCGCGGCTCGGTCCGGCGGGCCTCCGCCCGGCGCAGGAGGGCGCGGCCCATGCGGTCGAGGAGGCCGAGGAAGCCCTGCGGGCATACGACGAGGAGCGCCATCACCACCGCGGCGAAAGCGATCAAGTACAGCCCGCCGGTGAAGCGCAGCCATTCGGGGAGCGCGATCGCCAGCAGCGCGCCGAGGAAGGGCCCGAGCACGTAGCCCGGCCCGCCGACGATCACGGTGAGGAGCATCATCAGCGAGGCGCCCAGCGTGAAGGGCGCCGGGTCGATGAACTCGACGAGAGGCGCGTAGAGCGCGCCGGCGAAGCCGCCATAGGCCGAGCCGATGGCGAAGGCGAGAAGGGTATAGGCGCGGACGTCGACGCCGAGGCTCGCCGCCCGCACCGGGTTCTCGCGCAGGGCCTGGAAGGCCCGCCCCCAGGGGCTGCGCACGAGCCACCACATGGCGAGCGCCAGCACGAGCGTGATCGCCACGACGAAGCGGTGGAACGGCAGCGCCCGGTCGAGGCGCTCGCCGAGCAGGGTCGGGCGCGGGATGTTGGACAGGCCGAAGGTGCCGCCGGTGAGCCATTGCTCGTTGCGCAGGACGAGCCAGACGAAGGTCGCGAAGGCCAGCGTCACGAACGCGAGGTAGTGGTGCTGCACCCGCAGGGCCGGGAAGCCGAGAAGGACGCCGACGACAAAGCAGGCGAGGCCGGACAGGGCGAAGGCGGCCCACCAGGGCACGCCCGCCTTGGTGAGGAGGGCGGTCACGTAGGCGCCGATGCCGACGAAGGCGGCCTGCGCCAGCGACACCTGGCCGGCATAGCCGAGCGTGAGGTTGAGCCCCATCGCCGCGATGCTGGTGACGAGCCAGAGCGAGAGCACGTAGGTGCCGTAGGCGCCCCAGTTCGCCGGCAGGAACCACAGGGCGACCGCCCCGACCACGAGGGTGGCGAGCGCCCCGTCGAGGCGGATCATACGCTGCGCTCCTCCCGCCGCCCGACGAGGCCCTGCGGCCGGATCAGGATGACGAGGACGAGGAGCGCGAGCGGCACCGCCGTGCGGTAGGCGGTCGAGACGTAGGCGGCGGCGAGGTTGTCGGCGAGGCCGATCAGGAGGCCGCCGACGAGCGCCCCGCGGATCTGGTTGAAGCCGCCGACGATCGCCGCGATGAAGGCCGCGAGCCCGATCACCTCCCCGTTCGAGAATTTCGCGAGGTAGACCGGCGAGATCAGGAACGAGGCGAGCGCCGCGAGCGCCGCGTTGATCAGGAAGGTGAGCAGGATCATGCGCTCGACCGGCACGCCGAGGATGCGGGCGACAGTCGGGTTCTGCGCCGTCGCCTGCATCGCCCGCCCGGTCCGCGTGCCGCCGATGAAGGCGTGCAGCGCCATGATCGAGACGAGCGCCACGACCAGGATGGCGATGTCCTGCAGGGACAGCGCCGCGCCGGCGATACGGATCGTCCCCTGCGGCACGAGGGAGGGGAAGGTCTGCGCCTCGGCCGAATAGGCGTCCTTGGCGCCCTCGCGCATCAGGATCGACAGGGCCATGGTGGCGATGGCGAGGGGCAGCACCCCGTGCCGGATCATCGGATCGACCACGATGCGCTTGAAGCCGATCCCGAACACCAGGAGGAAGCCGGCGACCGCCACGACGAAGGACAGCCACAGGGGCCAGCCGGCGAGGTGCGTCCCCATCAGGACGAGGATCGCCGGCAGCATGACGAACTCGCCCTGCGCGAAGTTGATCGTCTGCGAGGTCTGCCAGACGAGCACGAACCCGGTCGCCACGAGGGCGTAGACGGCCCCGGTGGCGAGACCCGAGAGGACGAGCTGGAGGAGTTCGGGCATCATTCGAAAGCGGCGGGCCGGCGACGCCGGCCCGGTTGAGGTACGGGCGGGCTCCCGAAGGAGCCGCGCCGGTTACGGGTTGAGCTTCGGCAGGGTCTGGGTGATGACCTGCTTGCCGTCGCGGACCTCGGCCAGAAAGCTCTCCCGGTCGATGTCGCCGGTCTTGGTCCAGGTCGTGTTGATGAGGATGCCGGGCTCGGTCTTGGGGTCGATGGTGAGCCCGTGCAGGGCGGCGGCGAAGCCCTTGCGGTCGAACTTGCCCATCTTCTCGGTGACCGCCTTCACCATGTAGACGGCCATGTAGCCCTTGAGGCCGTTGTGGTCGGGCTTGGCGTTGAAGCGCTCCTGGTAGGCCTTGCCGAACTCCTGGAAGGCGGGCACCGGCGCGTCGACCGACAGGCCGACATGGCCGCGCACCCCGTTCGCCGCCTCGCCGGCGAGCTCGATCACCTTGGCGCCGAGGAGCGTGGTTTCGCCGATGAGCGGCTTGTCGATGCCCTGCTGGCGGGCGGCGCGCAGGAAGCGGGCGCTCTCGTCCTCGTTCAGGTAGACGAAGACCGCGTCGGCGCCCGAGTTCTTGACCT
>DATLFZ010000425.1:0-2193 GCA_035540795.1 Beijerinckiaceae bacterium
GCCCCCGCCGCTCGCCGTCGTCGAGGCGCTGCTCGGGCCGATCGCCCGGCCCAAGGCCGGCGCGCCGCGGGAGCGGCGGCGCGCGCGCGAAGCCGGCTGAGCGAGACCGCCCCGGGGCGCCTACTGCCAAGCTTATCCTTCGAACATCCTGTTGCGCGCCGGCCCCGATCGGGCTAACGCATCGTTCAAGAGCAACAAGAACGATGCGTGATCGTCCGATTCGGGGGTTTGGACCATGGCCCAGCGCGCCGAGACCGTCGACGAATTCAACCGGCTGCACCGCGCCTTCGTGTTTCATCTCGGGGTTGCCACGGCCCTCGCCTGGGTGGCGGCGCTCTACGCGGCCCTGCACGCGCCGTGGGTGCGCAACATCCGCCCCCTCCTCGATCCCTCGAACCTCGACCGGGTCGAGAGCACCTGGTCCTTCCTGTTCGGCTTCCCGATCATTCTCGCGGTCGCCTGGGTCCTGGTCTTCGGCGGGCGCGAGATGCTGCGGCATTTCTGCGTCCTGAAGAACCAGGCGGTGGAATTCGCCTTCGCCGGCGCCGCCGCCTTCGTGATCTTCTATCTCGCCATCGATCGGGCGGTGGCGGCGATGCTGCTCGCCGCCTGAGCCGTTGACGCCTCCCGCGGGCGGCCCTTAAACGGGCGCTCCGCAAGGGGAGGAAACACCAATGCGTCCGTTCATGCTGACGGCGGCGCTCGCCGCCGCCCTGTTCGCCGCGCCCGCCGCGGCGCAGACCCGCGTCACCCTGAAATCCGCGACCTCGACCTCGTCCTACTACGTCATGATCGTCCAGATCGGCGAGGCCCTGAAGGACGCGACGCAGGGCAAGATCCAGGCGACCATCGAGGAGAGCCAGGGCTCGGTCCAGAACCTCAAGGAGGCGATCCGCCGCCCCGGCAACTTCATCTTCACGACGCCGCCGAGCCTGCTCGCCGACGCCAAGGCGGGCAAGAAGCCCTTCGAGGGCGAGAGCGGCTACGACAACGTACGCGCGCTCTTCGTCATGCCCTACGTCACGGTGCACTTCGTGACCCGGGCCGACGCCGGCGTGAACGGGCTGTCGGACCTCAAGGGCAAGCAGATCATCGCCGGCGGCCGCGGCACCTTCTGCGACGGGCGCACCAAGTCGATCCTCAAGGCGCTCGGCCTCGAGGACCAGGTCACCTCCGTCGACGTGGAGCTCGCCTCCGCGCCGAGCGCCATGCGCGACAAGAAGGTCGCGGCCTTCACCACCTGCTCGTCGCACCCGACCCCGATGGTCCAGGAGCTCGCGACCTCCGTCGACCTGAGGCTCGTGTCCTTCAAGCCCGAGGAGCTCGACACTGTGCTCAAGGTCGATCCGGGCTTCGCCCCGCTCACCATCGCCGGCGGCACCTATCGCGGCATCGACCAGGACACCCAGACCGTCGGCGGCCCGGTCGGCGCCTTCACCACCGCGGCCATGGACGAGGAGACCGCCTACCAGGTCACCAAGGCCTTCTGGACCCGCCGCGACGCGATGGCGGCCAAGAACCCGTGGTGGAAGGGCATCGACCCCAAGATGGTGGCGCAGCTCGGCACCAGGCTGCACCCGGGGGCGCTGCGCTACTACGCCGAGGCCGGGATCGCGATCCCCGACGCGATGAAGTGAGCCCGGCCGTTCCGGCCCGAGGGCCTTTTTCGTGACCCAGCCGGTGGTCGGGGCCGGGGGCGCGCTCGCGCCCCCGGTCGACGAGCCCGCTTTCGGCCGGGCCGTCCTGGTCGTCGCCGCGGCGGCGACCGTCGGCCTGCACGTGTGGCTGATCATGGGCGCGCTGGTGCCGAATCTGATCAGCCGGCCGTTGCACCTCTTCGCGTCGCTGCCCTGGATCTTCGTCTTCGCGCAGGCGCGCACGCCATTCGCCCGGTGGAGCGGCTGGGTCGTGTGCGCGATCGGGATGGCGGCGTGCCTCTACGTGATGCTCGACCGGCCGCGCCTCGTCGACCAGTACGGGGCGCTCGACGGCGGCGTCTTCCAGTACGCCCTCGCCGCGGCGCTGATCCTCGTCGTCCTCGAGATGGCGCGGCGTGCCGTGCAGCCGGTCCTGCCCGCGGTGGCGGTGCTGTGCATCCTGTACGGCTTCTACGGCCACCTCCTGCCCGGGACGCTGGGCCATGCCGGCCTGCCGGCGGACTACTTCCTCGGCAGCATGGTGATCGCCGAGGGC
>DATLFZ010000426.1:0-15686 GCA_035540795.1 Beijerinckiaceae bacterium
GCCAACCGGATGTTCATGGACATCCTGACCTCCCGCAACGCGCCCGAGGTCGTGCTGCGCCGCATGAACGAGGCCGGCGTCCTCGGCCGCTTCGTGCCCGAGTTCGGGCGCGTCGTGGCGATGATGCAGTTCAACATGTACCACCACTACACGGTGGACGAGCACCTGGTGCGCTCGATCGGCGTGCTGGCCGAGATCGACGCCCAGCGCGTCGAGGGCGAGCACCCCCTCGCCAACCGCATCATCCGCTCGATCGCCAACCGCCGCGCCCTCTACGTGGCGCTGTTCCTGCACGACATCGCCAAGGGCCGGGAGGAGGACCACTCGATCCTCGGCGCCCGCATCGCCCGACGCCTCGGGCCGCGCTTCGGCCTCGACGAGGCGGAGACCGACACGGCCGCCTGGCTCGTGCAGCATCACCTCCTGATGTCGACCATCGCCCAGAGCCGCGATCTCTCCGACCCGCGCACCATCGAGAGCTTCGCCCAGGTGGTGCAGACGATGGAGCGGCTGAAGCTGCTCCTCGTCCTCACCATCGCCGACATCAAGGCGGTCGGGCCGGGGGTGTGGACGGGGTGGAAGGGCGAGCTCCTGCGCACCCTCTACTACGAGACCGAGGTGGTGCTGAGCGGCGGCCATTCCGAGCTCGCCCGGCTCGACCGGGTCCGGATCGCCCAGGCCGCCTTGCGCGAGGCGCTGCCCGACTGGTCGGACGAGGCCTTTTCCGCCTATGCGGCGCGCCACTACGCGGCCTACTGGCTCAAGGTCGAGACCGCGCGGCAGGCGAACCACGCCGCCCTCGTGCGCGCGGCCGAGGCCGACGGGCGCACCGTCGCCACCGCCTACGAGACCGACAGTTTTCGCGGGGTCACCGAGCTGACCGTGCTCTCGCCGGACCACCCGCGGCTCCTCGCCATCATCACCGGCGCCTGCGCGGCGGCGGGCGGCAACATCGTCGACGCGCAGATCTTCACCACCGCCGACGGCATCGCCCTCGACACGATCTTCCTGTCCCGCGCCTTCGAACGGGACGAGGACGAGCTGCGCCGGGCCGAGCGCGTGGCGCAGGCCATCGAGCGGGCGCTCAAGGGCGAGGTGCGCATCGCCGATCTCGTCGACGTGAAGCGCCCGGCCCGGGAGCGCCAGCGCCCGTTCCACGTGGCGCCGGAGGTGGTGATCCACGATGCCCTGTCGAACCGGCACACGGTCATCGAGGTCTCGGGGCTCGACCGGCCGGGGCTCCTCTACGACCTCACCACGGCCCTGGGGAAGCTGAACCTCAACATCGCCTCGGCCCACATCGCCACCTTCGGCGAGAAGGCCGTCGACGTGTTCTACGTGACCGACCTCACCGGCACGAAGGTCAACCACCCGAGCCGGCAGGCCGCCGTCAAGCGCGCCCTGCTGGACGTCTTCGACCAGCACGGCGCCGCCGCCGCCTGACGGGGCGTCGTCACCGGCTCCGCCGCGCCTCCACGTGAGCGAGGGCGGCGCGGAAGGCGGCCTCGGCGTCGAGGTCGGTGGTGTCGAGGATGATCGCGTCCGCGGCGGGCCGCAGGGGCGCGGCGGTGCGGCTCTCGTCCCGGGCGTCGCGGCGCCGGATGTCGGCGAGGATCGTGTCGTAGTCGGCGGCCTCGGCCCGGCCGAGGAGCTCGAGATGCCGCCGGCGGGCCCGTTCGGGCGCGCTCGCGGTCACGAACAGCTTCACGGTGGCGTGCGGGCACACGATCGTGCCGATGTCGCGCCCGTCGAGGACGGCGCCGCGGGGGTTTTCGGCGAAGCGCCGCTGCAGGTCGAGGAGCGCGTCCCGCACCGGCTGGTGGGCCGACACGATCGAGGCGGCCTCCCCCATCCGGCGACCGCGCAGGGCGGCGTCGTCGAGACGCTCGACCGCCAGCGCCGCCGCGGCGGCGGTGGCTTCGGCCGCGTCGGCGAGGGGAAGGTCCCGGTCGAGGAGCGCCTTGGCGACGGCCCGGTAGAGGAGCCCGGTATCGAGATGCGGCAGCCCGTAATGGGCGGCGAGCCGGCGGGCGAGGGTGCCCTTGCCGGACGCCGCCGGGCCGTCGATGGCGAGGATCATTCCCGGATCGCCGCGCCGAGGCCGCGCATGAGCGGCACGAAGGTCGGGAAGCTCGTGGCGATCATGGCCCCGTCGTCGACGCCCATGCCGTCGCGCGCCGCGAGCCCCATGACCAGGAAGGCCATGGCGATGCGGTGGTCGAGATGGGTCGCGACGGTCCCGCCCCCGGGGACGGCACCGGTGCCCCGCCCGGAATCCGTGCCGTGGACGATCAGGTCGTCGCCCTCGATCGCGTGGGGCACCCCCGCCGCGGCGAGGCCGGCCGCGACCGCGGCGAGGCGGTCGGATTCCTTGACGCGGAGCTCGTGCAGGCCGCGCATGCGGGTCGTGCCACGGGCGAAGGAGGCGGCCACCGCGAGCACCGGATATTCGTCGATCATGGACGGCGCCCGCGCCGCCGGCACGTCGACGCCCTCGAGCGCGCTCGCCCGCACCCGCAGGTCGGCGACGGTCTCGCCGCCCTCGTCGCGCTCGTTCAGGCGCTCGATCTCGGCGCCCATCTCCAGGAGCGTGGCGAGGAGGCCGGAGCGCAGCGGGTTCGTCATCACGCCCTCGATCGTCACCTCCGAGCCCGGCACGATCAGCGCGGCCACGAGCGGGAAGGCGGCGGAGGAGGGGTCGGACGGGACCACGACCTCGGCCCCGCGCAGGGTCGGCTGGCCGTCGAGGGAGACGGCGACCCCGGCGCCGTGCGGCTCGACCGCGACCCTCGCCCCGAAATGGCGCAGCATGCGCTCGGTGTGGTCGCGGGTCGGCTCGCGCTCGATCACGGTGGTGCGCCCGGGCGAGTTGAGGCCGGCGAGGAGGACCGCGGACTTGATCTGGGCGGAGGCGGCGGGGGTCTCGTAGACGATCGGGATCGTCTCCCGCGGGCCGCGCAGGGTCAGGGGCACGCGCCCGCCCTCCGCCTCGCGCAGCACCGTCGTCCCCATGCGCGCGAGGGGATCGAGGATGCGCCGCATGGGCCGCTTGCGCAGGCTCGCGTCGCCGTCGAAGGTCGCGGTGATCGGGTGGCTGCCGGCGACCCCCATCATCAGCCGGGAGCCGGTGCCGGCATTGCCGAAATCGAGGACGCCGGGGGGCTCGACGAGCCCGCCGATCCCGGCCCCGCGCACCCGCCAGCGGCCCTCCGCCTCCCGGACGATACCGGCCCCCAGTGCCCGGGCCGCCTCGGCGGTGCGCAGCACGTCCTCGCCCTCGAGCAGGCCCTCGATCCGGGTCTCGCCGATGGCGAGGAGGCCGAAGATCAGCGCCCGGTGCGACATCGACTTGTCCCCCGGCACGCGCAGGCGCCCGCGCAGGGGGCCGGCGGGCGCGGCGGAGAGCGGGGTGGGGGAATCTGCGTGCACGGGGTCGCCTCGCGCGGCCGGGCGGGCCGCGGCGGCGAGTTAGCACGGGGCCGCGGCCGGCGTCATCCGGCCGGCCGGTTGCAATCCCCGGGGCGCGTCCCATTTGACACGTCCGCCCGCCGCGCCTATCGGGGGCCTCCTCACGAAAAGCTCGAAACACTCCGATGGCCAAACCGGAACTCGGCACCAAGCGCCTGTGCCTCAGCTGCGGCGCGAAGTTCTACGATCTCAACCGCGACCCGGCGACGTGCCCGAAATGCGGCGCCGCCGTGCAGGCGAACACCCTCATGTCGCGGGTCGCCCCGCCCGTCGTCGCGCGGGCCGCGCCCGCCGCCGCCGCCGAGGAGGAGGAGGCGGACGTCGAGACCGGGGCCGAGATGGTCTCCCTCGAGGACGTCGAGGCCGCCGAGGAGGCCAAGGAGCCGGTCGGCGACGACGACCTCGACATCGGCGAGGAAGTGGGCGGCGACGAGGACACCTTCCTCGAAGAGGAGGAGGAGGGCGAGGACGACGTCGCCGACCTCATCGACGGCGACATCGAGGACGACGAGGAGGGCTGAGGCCCGGCCGGCGCTCGATTCGGCGACCGCATGGTCTTTGCCGTCGCGAAGGCGCATGATGTGCCGCTCCTCTGCAAGGGGGAGGACTTCGCCCACACCGATCTCGCCGCCGCATGATCCCCTCTCTCGGCCAGTTCCGCCGGGTCGTCCTCAAGGTCGGCTCCTCCCTGCTGGTCGATCGCGCCAAGGGCCGGCTCAAGCACGGCTGGCTCGCGGCGCTCGCGGAGGACATCGCCGACCTCCACGGACGCGGGGCGGACGTGCTGGTGGTGTCGTCGGGGGCGATCGCCCTCGGGCGCACCGTGCTGGGGCTGCCCCCCGGTGCCCTCAAGCTCGAGGAGAGCCAGGCGGCGGCCGCGGTCGGCCAGATCGCGCTCGCCCGCATCTGGTCCGAGGTGCTGGCCCAGCACGGCATCACCGCCGGGCAGATCCTGGTGACGCCCTCCGACACGGAGGAGCGCCGGCGCTACCTCAACGCCCGCGCCACCACCCTCAAGCTCCTGGAGCTGCGCGCCGTCCCCGTCGTCAACGAGAACGACACGGTGGCGACGACCGAGATCCGCTACGGCGACAACGACCGGCTCGCCGCCCGGGTCGCCACCATGATCGGGGCCGACCTCCTGGTCCTGTTCTCCGACATCGACGGGCTCTACACCGCCCCGCCCGCGAGCGACCCTTCGGCCCGCCACATCCCGGTGGTCGAGCGCATCACGCCGGCGATCGAGGCGATGGCGGGCGCGGCCGCCTCCGAATTCTCCCGCGGCGGCATGCGCACCAAGATCGAGGCCGGGCAGATCGCCACCGCCGGCGGCACCCACATGCTGATCGCCGACGGGCGGGCGAAGAACCCGCTCAAGGCGGTGGCCGAGGGCGCCCGCTGCACCTGGTTCCTGACCCCCTCGAACCCCGTGACCGCCCGCAAGACCTGGATCGCCGGGGCGCTGGAGCCCCGGGGCGTCCTCCACGTGGATTCCGGCGCGGCCCGGGCGCTGCGGGCCGGCGCGAGCCTCTTGCCGGTCGGCGTGCGCCGGATCGAGGGACATTTCGCTCGCGGCGACGCGGTGGTGGTGCGCGGGCCGGAGGGAGCGGTGCTCGGCCGCGGCCTCGTCGCCTACGACGCCGAGGAGGCGCAGCGGATCATCGGCCGGTCGAGCCGCGAGATCGAGGCGCTGCTCGGCTATCCGGGCCGGGCCGAGATGATCCACCGGGACGACCTCGCCCTGACGCACGACGCGGAGCCGGCGCCGGCGTCGTGACCGGCTCGGCGAGGAGGTCGAGGAGGCGCTGCGCGTCGTGCGGGGCGGCGCTCTTCATGTCGTTGTCGAAATAGACGAACACGTCGCGGCCTTCCGCCTGCCAGCGGCGGGCGTCCTGCGCCCAGGCGCGCAGCGTCTCGTCCGTGTAGTTGCCGTGGTAGCGCCCGCTCGGCCCGTGGCCGCGCACGTAGACCCAGCTCGCGGTGGCGACCCAGGGCGCCGGCGCGGCGGCGTGGTCCGACAGGCACAGGGACGCGTCGTGCTCCCGAAGGAGGTCGAGGATCGGCGCCTCGTACCAGCTCGGATCGCGGAACTCGAAGGCGTAGCGGTGCCGGCCGGACAGCATCTCCAGGAAGCCGGCGAGGCGCTCCCGGTTCGCCTTCATGATCGGGGGCAGCTGGAACAGGACCGGCCCGGCCTTGTCCCCGAGCACCGCGAGGCGGGTCTCCATGAGCTCGAGGCTGTTGTCGCAGCGCTCGGTCAGGCGCTTCCAGTGGGTGATGAACTTCGACGCCTTCCAGGCGAAGAGGAAATCGTCCGGCGTGTTCTTTGCCCAGCCCTCCACCGCCTCGAGGGTCGGCGTGCGATAGAACGGGTTGTTGAGCTCGGTCGTGTCGAAACGGGAGGCGTAGAACGGGAGCGCGTCCTTCTTGGCGAGCCCGTCGGGGAAGAACGGGCCCCACCAGGAGCCGTAGTGCCAGCCGGAGGTGCCGATGCGGATGCGGGCCGTTGGCCGGCCGCCCCGGGGCCGTGCTAAGGAGGGCGTTCCCGTTGTCGAAGGCAAGACCATGAGCTCCGCTGTCGCCCGACTCAACGCCGCCGAACCGGAATCGGTCGACGTGCCGGCGACGATGTCCGACCTCGGCCGCCGGGCGCGGGCGGCGGCGCGCCGGCTCGCCCTCGCCCCGGGCGCGCGGAAGGACGAGGCTTTGCGGGCCATCGCCGGCCGGATCCGCGCCCGGGAAGCGGCCATCCTCGCAGCCAATGCCGGCGACCTCGCCGAGGCCGAGGGGCGGGGCCAGACCGGCGCCTTCCTCGACCGGCTGCGCCTCGACCGCGGGCGCGTCGAGGCGATCGCCGCCGCCGTCGACAGCGTCGCCGCCCTGCCCGACCCGGTCGGGCGCGTCCTCGCCACGTTCGAACGGCCGAACGGCCTCTTGATCGAGCGGGTCGCGACCCCCCTCGGCGTCATCGGCGTGATCTTCGAGAGCCGGCCGAACGTCACCGCAGACGCCGCCGCCCTCTGCCTGAAGGCGGGCAACGCCGCCATCCTGCGCGCCGGCTCGGAGAGTTTTCGCACCGCGACCGCCCTCGCGGACGCGATCGCCGAGGGGCTGGAGGCCGCCGGCCTGCCGCGCGATGCGATCCTCCTCGTCCCGACCCGCGACCGGGCCGCCGTCGGGGCGATGCTGGCGGGTCTCGACGGCAATCTAGACGTCATCGTCCCGCGCGGCGGCAAGAGCCTCGTCGCCCGGGTCCAGAGCGAGGCCCGGGTGCCGGTCTTCGCCCATCTCGAGGGGGTCTGCCACGTCTACGTCCACGAGGCGGCCGAGCTCGACATGGCGAAGCGCATCGTCCTGAACGCCAAGATGCGCCGCACGGGCATCTGCGGCGCCGCCGAGACGCTGCTCGTGGACCGTGCCTGCGCGGACACCCACCTGAAACCCCTCGTGACGATGCTCCTCGACGCCGGCTGCGCCGTCCGCGGCGACGCGGCCACCCGGGCCGCCGATCCCCGGGTGAGCTCCGCCACGGAGGAGGACTGGTCCGCCGAGTACCTCGATGCGATCATCGCCTGCCGGGTCGTCGACGGGCTCGACACGGCCGTCGACCACGTCGAGACCTACGGGTCCCACCACACCGACGCGATCGTCACGGCGGACGCGGCGGCGGCCGAACGGTTTCTCGCCGAGGTCGATTCGGCGATCGTCCTCCACAACGCTTCGACGCAGTTCGCCGACGGGGGCGAGTTCGGCTTCGGCGCCGAGATCGGCATCGCCACCGGCCGTATGCACGCCCGCGGCCCGGTCGGCGTCGAGCAGCTGACCTCGTTCAAGTACCGGGTGCACGGCGGCGGCCAGACTCGCCCGTAGCGCCTCACTCCCGACACGATGGCCGGCGACAGCGGGGCCGTCCGGAGCTGTCCGGCGCCTCGCATTGATTCGCCGGGCGCGAGCGGGCATGGTCCGGACGAGCTTCGCCGCAGGATCCGCCGCCGCACCAGCCGATGAGCCGAGCCACCGTCACCAGGGCCGCCTCGCACCGAACGGGGGGTATCGAGCTCGGCAACGAGCCGCCGCTCGACCCGTCGGGGGACGCGGTCGAGGTCGACCGCAAGGGCGTGAGCCTGCGCTGGCTCGGGGCCAACGTGCTGATCGCGCTCACCGGGGCGGGCCTGATCGGAGGCGCCATCTACGTCTCCCTGCAGGGGGAGGCGACCTTCGCCGAGTGGCCCGAGAAGGTGACCGCTCCGCGGGTCGCCCCGGTCGACGACCGCAGCACGGCCGCCCGCAAGGGCGACAAGCTCGTCCGTTCGGAGGTGGTGGCCCTCGCCAAGCACAGCTTCCGCGCTCCGATGAGCCAGCGGGTCGGCGACCGCGAGATCATCCGCGTGCGCAACTTCGTGCGCATCGCCACCAACCTGTCCCTGACGAGCGGGGCCTACGCGAGCGACATCCCGCCCTTCAATCCGCTGCGCCTGTTCAACGAGAGCGGGGTCGAGCGCCAGGCCGAGGTCGCGGCGGAGGCGCCGGACGCGGACGTGTCCCTCGTCAAGTACGGCCTCGCCGAGGTGGTCGTCGAGGCGAACGCCCCCGCCCTCGGGGACGACGACGCCGTCGCCCAGATCGAGGAGGAGCGGCGCATGGCGGCGGAGGCCGGACGGCGGCCGGCCCTGCCGATCCCGGCGCAGATGATGCTGACCCGGACCCTGCGCCAGCCGGAGATCGGCACCGACGCCCTCGGCTACGCCCCCCGGGCCCTCGAGGCGGCCTTCACCTCGATCGAGGTCCGGGTCGTGCCCGAGAACGTGACCACCCTCGCCAAGCAGGAGCGCAGCGATTCCGTCGAGGAGCGGGACGCCGTGCTCAAGCGCGGGGAGGCCTTCGAGGCGGCGCTCGCGGCACAGGGCGCCAATCCCGATCAGGTCCGCGGCATCGTCGCCGCGCTCGGCGGCCGCGCCCGCACCGGCGCCCTCTCCGAAGGCCAGCGGATGCGCATCCTGGTCGGGGCCGGGCCCCAGCCCGGCGACCCGCGGCAGGTCATCCGGGTCGTGCTCTACGGCGAGCGCGGCATCGAGGGCATCACGGCGCTGAACGACCGCGGCCAGTTCGTCCCGGTGGCGGTGCCCGTCGAGGGTCCCCAGCGCGCCGCCGAGGAGGAGGACGAGGAGGAGGAGGGCACGGGCGGGGTACGGCTCTACGAGAGCCTCTACGAGACGGCGCTCAAGAACGACCTCTCGGCCCAGACCGTCGAGGACCTCATCCGCATCTTCGGCTACGACGTGGACTTCCAGCGCCGCGTCTCGCCGGGCGACAGCTTCGAGCTGTTCTTCAGCGAGGAGGAGGGCAGCGACCGGCCGGAGGTCCTGTTCGCGGCGCTCACCGTGGCGGGCGAGACCCGCCGGGTCTACCGCTTCCACGGCGAGGACGGCACGGTCGACTACTTCGACGAGGCCGGCCGATCGCTGAAGAAGTTCCTCCTGCGCAAGCCCGTCGCAGCAGGCGACCTGCGCTCCGGCTTCGGCATGCGCCGCCACCCGATCCTCGGCTATTCCAAGATGCACACGGGGGTCGACTGGTCGAACCCGATCGGCACCCCGATCATGGCCGCCGGCAACGGCACCGTGACCAAGGCGGAGTGGGATTCGGGCTACGGGCGCCGGATCGAGCTCCAGCACGCCAACGGCTACGTCACCGCCTACAGCCACCTCTCCCGCTTCGGTCGCGGCGTGCAGCCGGGCACCCGCGTCCGCCAGGGCCAGATCATCGGCTACGTCGGCAACACGGGCCTCTCCACCGGCCCGCACCTCCACTACGAGGTGATCGTGAACGGCCGCTTCGTCGACCCGATGCGCATCCGCGTGCCCCGCGGCCGCGAGCTCGACGGACGGGCGCTGGCCGAGTTCAAGCGCCAGCGCGAGCAGGTCGACGAGCTCCTCGTGAAGGCGGGCGGATCGACCCGCCTCGCCGAGAACCGCTGACGCGCCGCCGGTGGACGCGGCCGCGGCCGTTTCGCTATAGCGGGCCCATGGCGACGAAGAGCGACCAGGCGAGGCCGAACCGGCGCGCGAGCGCGATCGAGCGCGCCTGCCGCTCGCGCGGGCTGCGCATGACGGGCCAGCGCCGGGTCATCGCCCGGGTCCTCGGGGAGGCCGAGGACCACCCGGACGTCGTCGAGCTGCACCGGCGCGCCGCCGCGGTGGACGACCGCATCTCCCTCTCGACCGTCTACCGCACGGTCAATCTGTTCGAGCAGGAAGGCATCATCGAGCGGCACGAGTTCCGCGGCGAGCGCTCCCGCTTCGAGGGCGCCCCGCAGGAGCACCACGACCACCTCATCAACATCGCCACCGGCGACGTGATCGAGTTCCGCTCCGAGGAGATCGAGGCCCTGCAGACCGAGATCGCCCGCCGCCTCGGGTTCCGGCTCGTCTCGCACCGACTCGAGCTCTACGCGGTTCCCCTCGAGGAGGAGAACGGGGCCGGATGAGCCTGCCGGGGATCGCCGTGCGGCTCGCGGCGCTCGGCCTCCTGTTCCTCGTCCTCGTTCCGGTCCAGGCGCTGGCGCTGGCGCTGGGGGCGAGCGGCCCGGCGGGCCGCCTGCCGGTCCTGTTCCACCGGGCGCTGCTGCGCCTTTTCGAGGTCCGCGTCACCGTGCTGGGGGCGCTGCCGCGGGACCGGCCCGCCCTCGTGCTCGCGAACCACGTCTCCTGGCTCGACATCCCGGTCCTCGGGGCGGTGGCGCCGCTCTCCTTCGTCGCCAAGTCGGAGGTGGCCGGCTGGCCGCTGATCGGGCTTCTCGCCCGGCTCCAGCGGACGGTCTTCATCGACCGGGCCCGGCGCACCCACACGGCGGCGGTGAACGCGCAGGTCGCGGCACGCCTGGCCGCGGGCGAGGCCGTCGTGCTGTTCCCGGAAGGCACGACCAGCGACGGCAACCGGGTGCTGCCCTTCCGGGCCTCCCTCGTCGGGGCCGCGAGGGCGGCCCTCGCCGCCCCCGGGCTCGATCGCATCGACCTGCAGCCCCTGGCCGTCGGCTACGTGCGCCGGGACGGGCTGCCCGTGACCCGGCGCGAGCGCCCCGCCATCGCCTGGTACGGCGACATGGAGCTGGCACCCCATCTCGCCGCCTTCCTGCGCGGGGGGCCCCTCGACGCGGTGGTCGTGCTGGGCGACCCGATCCCCTTCGATGCGGCGAGCGACCGCAAGCGGGCCACGGCGGAGGCGGAGGCGGCCGTCCGCCGGGCGCTCGGGGCAGCCCACCGCGCCAGCGCGCTCGGCCGGCCTATTTCCCCGAAGGCCCGGAGCGCCTAAATGGGACCGGTCGGCAAGGTGCGTTTCACGTGAAGCAGGTCTTCGTCAAATCCTACGGCTGCCAGATGAACGTCTACGACGCCGGGCGCATGGCCGACGTCCTGGCGCCGGAAGGCTATGCCGAGACCTCCGCGATGGAGGAGGCGGATCTCGTCGTCCTGAACACCTGCCACATCCGTGAGAAGGCGGCCGAGAAGGTCTATTCGGAGCTCGGCCGGGTGCGTCAGGTCAAGCACGCCCGCGCCGCGCAGGGCCGGGACACCAAGGTGGTCGTGGCGGGCTGCGTGGCCCAGGCGGAAGGGCGCGAGATCCTGCGCCGGGCGCCCGTGGTCGACGTGGTGGTCGGGCCGCAGAGCTACCATCGCCTGCCGGAGCTGATCGCCCGCGCGGCGCGCGAGCGCGTGGTCGACACCGATTTCCCGGCCGAGGACAAGTTCGACCACCTGCCGCAGGCGAGCCCGGAGCGGACCCGCACCCGCGGGATCGGTGCGTTCCTGACCATCCAGGAGGGCTGCGACAAGTTCTGCACCTTCTGCGTCGTGCCCTACACCCGCGGCGCCGAGGTGTCGCGGCCGGTCGCCAAGATCCTCGACGAGGCCCGCCGCCTGGCGGCGGCCGGGGTGCGCGAGGTCACGGTCATCGGCCAGAACGTCAATGCCTATCACGGCGAGGGCCCGGACGGGGTCTGGCCCCTGTCGCGGCTCCTCGCGGCTCTCGCGGAGATCCCGGGCGTCGCCCGGCTGCGCTACACCACCAGCCACCCTCGCGACATGTCGGACGACCTGATCGCCGCCCATCGCGACCTGCCCGCGCTGATGCCCTACCTGCACCTGCCCGTGCAGGCGGGCTCCGACCGGGTCCTCGCGGCCATGAACCGCAAGCACACGGGCGACCTCTACCGCCGGCTCGTGGAGCGGGTGCGGGCGGCGCGGCCGGACATCGCGCTCTCCTCCGACTCATCGTCGGCTTCCCGGGCGAGACCGAGGCGGATTTCGAGGACACGTTGCGCCTCGTCGCCGAGATCGGTTTCGCGAGCGCCTTCTCGTTCAAGTACAGCCCGCGCCCGGGCACCCCGGCGGCGGAGCTCGAGGGCCAGGTGCCCGAGCCGGTCAAGGTCGAGCGCCTCGCCCGGCTGCAGGAGCTGTTGGAAACCCAGCGGCAGGCCTTCAACCGCGGAACCGTCGGCCGTACCGTGGACGTTCTCCTGGAGAAGCCGGGCCGGCATCCGGGTCAGCTCGCGGGCAAGTCGCCCTATCTGCAGGCGGTGCAGATCGAGGGCGGCGCCCATCGGGTCGGCGACGTGGTGCCGGTGCGCATCGCCAGGGCGGGGTCCAACAGCCTGTTCGGCGAGCCGGTCGCGGCCGTCTCGGCGGCGGCCGCCTGAGGAGAGTGGCTTGAGGCCGAGCGAGAGCGTCAGGGAGCAGCGGGGCCGGGCCCCGAACGGCCACCCGGGTGTCGAGGAAGCCGCCGAGATCACCCTGACCTTCGAGGACAACCGGCTCGCGAGCCGGGTCTTCGGCCATTACGACCAGAACCTCGCCCACATGGAGCGGCGGCTCAACGTGGTCGCGAACGCGCTGGGCAACCACGTCGTCGTCAAGGGCGCCCCCGACGCCGCCGAGAAGGCGCGCCGGGTGCTCGAGAGCCTCTACGAGCGGGTGCGCCTCGGCCAGGACCTCTCCCTCGGCGACGTGGACGGGGCGATCCAGGAGAGCGCGCTGCAGGGCAACCTGTTCCCCACCGCCGAGGAGGCGCCGGGCCGGCCGAGCTTCGACCAGATCGCCACCCGCAAGCGCGGCCCGGTCCGGGCCCGCAACGCCGCCCAGGACTTCTACATCAAGGCCCTGCGCCAGCACGAGCTCGTCTTCGCCGAAGGCCCGGCCGGCACCGGCAAGACCTGGCTCGCCGTCGGCCACGCGGTCGCCCTCCTCGAGCGCGGGGAGGCCGAGCGGCTGATCCTGTCCCGCCCCGCCGTCGAGGCCGGCGAGCGCCTCGGCTTCCTCCCCGGCGACATGCGCGAGAAGGTCGATCCGTACCTGCGCCCGATCTACGACGCGCTCTACGACTTCATGGAGGCGCGCCACGTGGAGCGGGGGCTCCAGACCGGCATGATCGAGATCGCGCCGCTCGCCTTCATGCGCGGGCGCACCCTCACCAACGCCGTGGTGCTCCTCGACGAGGCCCAGAACACCACGACCATGCAGATGAAGATGTTCCTGACCCGCCTCGGCGAGGGGTCGCGCATGATCGTCACCGGCGACCCGACCCAGATCGACCTGCCCCCGGGCCAGAAGTCCGGGCTGATCGAGGCGGTGCGGATCCTGAACGGGGTCGAGGGGATCGGCCGGGTCGTGTTCAAGGAGGCGGACGTGGTCCGCCACGACCTCGTGCGCCGCATCGTCACCGCGTATGACGAGGACATGCGGGCCGGGATCGAGGGCCGGCGGTGACCGAGATCGAGGTTGAGGCGCCGGGCTGGGACGCGCTCGCGGTCGAGGCCCTCGCGAACCGGGCCGTCGCCGCGGCCCTCTCGGTCGCCCCGGACGCCCCGGCCGATGCGACCGTGTCGCTCCTCTTCTCCGACGACGCGCGGGTGCGCGAACTCAACCGCCGCTGGCGCGGACAGGACAAGCCGACCAACGTCCTGTCCTTCCCCGCTCCGCCGCAACCGGGTCCGCGCCAGCTCGGCGACGTCGTCCTCGCGCTGGAGACGGTACGCCGGGAGGCCGAAGCGGAGGGCAAGCCCTTGGCGGACCACGCCGCGCACCTTATCGTGCACGGGGTCCTCCACCTCCTCGGCCGCGACCACGAGAGCGACGAGGAGGCCGAGGCCATGGAGGCCCTGGAGGCACAGGCCCTCGCCCGCATCGGCGTGAAGGACCCCTATGCGGCCTGACCCGAGAGGTATCGAAACACCGCGATGAACGACGACCGAAGTCGGGCCGACCGCGCCAACGGGCATGCGGCCGGCCGGGAGGGGTGGGTCGACCGCCTCCTCGAATTCTTCCACGGCAAGTCGCGCGACACCATCCGCGAGGACCTCGAGGACGCGATCGCGCAGCGCAAGGACGAGGCCTTCTCGCCCCAGGAACGGGCGATGATCAAGAACGTCCTCGGCTTCCACCGCATCCGGGTCGAGGACGTGATGGTGCCCCGCGCCGACATCGTGGCGGTGCCGGCCGACATCGCCCTCGGCGAACTCCTCGGCACCTTCCGCACCGCCGGCCATTCGCGGCTGCCGGTCTACGGGGAGACCCTCGACGATCCCAAGGGGATGGTCCACATCCGCGACTTCCTCGACTACCTCGCCGCCCGCTCGGAGGCCGGAAGGCCGCGCCGCCGCAAGACCGCCGCGGCGAAGCCGCCGAGCCTCGGCGACGTCGACCTCTCGATCTCCCTCGCCAGCGCCAAGATCCTGCGCCCGGTGCTCTACGTGCCCCGCTCCATGCCGGGGATCGACCTGCTCGTGCGCATGCAGTCGACCCGGACCCACATGGCGCTCGTCATCGACGAGTACGGCGGCACCGACGGGCTCGTCTCCATCGAGGACCTCGTCGAGATGGTGGTCGGCGACATCGAGGACGAGCACGACGTCGATTCGCGCATGATCCTGCAGGCGGAGGGGGACACCTTCGTGGCGAACGCCCGGGCGAGCCTCGAGGAGGTCTCGGCGGCGCTCAAGGTCGACCTCGACAAGGACGATGAGGCCGAGATCGATACGCTCGGCGGCCTCGTGGTGACGCTGGCCGGCCGGGTGCCGGTGCGCGGCGAGCTGATCACCGGCCCGGACGGGTTCGAGTTCGAGGTCCTCGACGCCGACCCGCGCCGACTCAAGCGCATCCGCATCCACCGGCGCGAGCCCGGCGCCACCCGCCTCGCGCTTCCGGCTCCGCCGAAGCAGCTCACGGGGCCGGAGAGCGCAGGCGAGCCCGTACCGACGCCCGTCGCCGAGGAGGCCCGGCGCCAGGCCGGGTAGCGCCTCGGGCGGTCGCCGGGCGCGGCGAAATTCGCCCCGCCCGGCCTTGACCCCGGCGGGAGCCCCCTCTAAATACGCCCTTCCGTTTGGCGCTCCGGGTGCTCCTGCGGGGGTTTTTTCGGGGTTTTCCAGGGGGTTGCGTCGGGACCGCGGTTTTTTCGGACCGCGGTGTTGACGGGGGAAGCGGGGGGCCCTATATGGGGTTCATCGCGACGCCGCCGCCGGTTGGTTCCGGGGGTTCCGGCGTCGTCCGTTTCCTGACATGGTCGGGTGGGGTGCCGGTTCGGCCGGGGCCTTCGGCCGTGGGAATGGGACGAGGCACCGGAAGGTGCAGCATCTTCGGATGCGCCGCTCTTTGACAAGTGAAGACGAGAAAGAGAAACGTGGACGGCGGAGTCCTTGCGGGCCGCGCTATGCGCGGCCGGACGAGACTTCGACGGTGCTACGTTTCTGAGAGCTCACGGATCCGGGGAGACCTGGATCTTACGGTCCGGCGAGAGCCGGGCCGGTGTGCAGACTCTGTCAGTTTACGTAGTGACCGGCCGGAATCTTACTCCAACGTGAGAGTTTGATCCTGGCTCAGAGCGAACGCTGGCGGCAGGCCTAACACATGCAAGTCGAGCGGGCCCTTTCGGGGGTCAGCGGCGGACGGGTGAGTAACGCGTGGGAACGTGCCCTTTGGTTCGGGACAACTCCGGGAAACTGGAGCTAATACCGGATACGCCCTTTTGGGGAAAGATTTATCGCCGAAGGATCGGCCCGCGTCCGATTAGCTAGTTGGTGAGGTAAAGGCTCACCAAGGCGACGATCGGTAGCTGGTCTGAGAGGATGATCAGCCACACTGGGACTGAGACACGGCCCAGACTCCTACGGGAGGCAGCAGTGGGGAATATTGGACAATGGGCGCAAGCCTGATCCAGCCATGCCGCGT